>JAICIW010000023.1 GCA_025928735.1 Rhodanobacteraceae bacterium
TCCCGGCAGACCGTACCACAGGGGAACAGCATGAAAAGCGAACTGATCATTCTGCGGGGCCTGTACGCGATGACGGCTTTGGTGGTGGTGTTCGGCATCTGCGCGTTGCTGCTGCGCGCGCACTGATTCCGCAATCGTTGCTGCCTGCAGGGCGGCGAAACATCCGGCGTAGATCGCGCCGGATGATATGGCACTGCGCGCGCATCGGTGATGCGGCGGTCGCTTTCATGAGAAGTCAGGCCAGGAGGGCCGTTCTGGAGTGGATGAGGCCAAACCGCTTTCGCGGGCGTGCGCAACTTGGTGCAGCGATCACGGACGATCGCACGAGCTTTCGTGAGAAGTCAGGGCAGGAGGCCCGTTCTGGTGTTTCATGATCGCATTGCGCGTGTCGAGGGACGAAAACCACATGCGTGGCGATCACGGACGATCGCACCATAATGTCCCGATGCTGCACGTCATCCTGTTTCAGCCCGAAATCCCGCCCAACACCGGCAACGTGATCCGGCTGTGTGCCAATGCCGGCGCGTCGCTGCACCTGATCCGTCCGCTCGGGTTCGAACTGGATCATGCCAAGCTGCGCCGTGCGGGGCTCGACTACCACGAGTTCGTGAACGTGATGGCACACGACGATCTCGACGCGTGTCTGGCATGCCTGCACCGTCCGCGCACTTTCGCATTCACCAGCCACGCGAAACATCGCTACACCGACACGCGATTCGCGGATGGCGACGCACTGTTGTTCGGCCGCGAAACCAGCGGCCTGCCCGACGAGGTTCTTGCAGCCATTCCCGAATCGCAACGCCTGCGGCTGCCGATGCAACCGGACAACCGCAGCCTCAATCTTTCCAACGCGGTCGCGGTCGCGGTGTACGAGGCGTGGCGGCAGCTCGGTTTTCCGGGAGGAATTTGATGGCGATCTTCCATGATCGCTGCACGGTTGCGATTCTCATCCTCGACCCGCTCAAAGCGCTCATGAAACACCAGAACGGGCCTCCTGCCCCGACTTTTCACAAAAAGCCACTTCGAATGCGATTTGTGCATCAAGCGCATTTGCCGGTCTCGTTTCGCTCAACGCAACAGGATCCACAATCCCAGCGCGGCAAACAGCGCCGCGGCGGCCAGCCGTGTCGCGCGCAACGGCAGGCGCTCCGCGAAGCGGGCGCCAAGGAATACCACCGGAATGTTCGCGAGCATCATGCCCGCAGTGCTGCCCGCGATGACCTGCCACAACGGCTGGTAGTGCGCACCCAGCACCACGGTCGCGATTTGGGTGCGATCACCCAATTCGGCAAGGAAGAACGCGATTACCGACGCGACAAACACGCCGCGCCCGTGTCTTGGCGGCGCATCGACGGGTTCTTCCTTTTCCGGCAGCAACGCCCACGCGGCCACCGTGAGGAACGACAACCCGATCAACCAGCGCTGCACCTCCGGCGTCATCCACAGCGCCAGCCACGCACCCAGTTCGGCGGCGATCGCGTGGCTGAGCAGCGAGGCGACGAGGATGCCGAGACAGATCGGCCACGGCTTGCGGAACTTCGCGGCCAGCACCAGCGACAGCAGTTGCGTCTTGTCGCCGATTTCCGCCAGCGCGACGGCGCCCAGCGAAACGAGGAAAGCTTCCAAGGAAATCTCCGGGGCCGGGTGCTCGCGACAATCCGCACGCGCGTCCCGGCCCGGGTGCGTCGCGTGTGAACTGTCGGTCTCGCCGATCCTTGAGGATCGCCTTGCGCCACGGCCTGCGGGCCGAGCATGTTGACGCGAAGCCACCCGGCAACATGCCGGATGCGGCTACTCCCCGACGGAGTCCGGGCAGGTTAGCGGCTCCACCATTGTCACGCAACGCCAGATAGATGCTCCAGACGAAGCGGCTGTTGTGAGCAGTCAGTCCATGGAAGGCCGCTCTGGTACTCCGCGATCATGGAAGTTGTTCGAGACGGGTCGCGCCATCGGCGCAGCGATCATGGATGATCGCACTGATGGCGCCCGTTCTGCGTCGCCGCGATTGACTGCCGGAGAAAAGGCGGCAATCAGGGACGATCGCATACAATCACAGGATGCCCGATCGTGAACCCAATGCCTGGATCCCCCACCCGCTCCGCAAGTTGGGCGGTCTTGCGCTGACGCTCGCGCTGAACCGTCTGGTCGCGCTCGACCCCGACACGCGCGACGCCATCGGCAAACTGGAAGGGCGCCGCATCGGCGTGCACCTGCGCGGCCCCGAAATTGCGTTCTCGATCGCGGCGCGCAACAGCACGTTGCAAATCGAGCCACCTCCAAATGCGACCGACGACGGCAATGCCAACGATTTCGAAGTGAACGCCACGCCCGGCTCGCTGCTGGCGATGGCGCTGGACCGCGGCGACGAGGCGCGTCCGGCGGGCAAAGTGGACATCGCCGGCGATGCCGAACTCGCGCGGCGCGTGCAGAAACTGGCGCGCGATTACAAGCCCGATTTCGAAGCCGCGTTCGCGACCGTGTTCGGCGAAGTCGCCGGCACCGCGATCGCGCGTGCACTGCACGACGCTGCCAAGCGGGTCGGTGAAGGCGCGCGGCATTTCCGTGACGACAGCATTGACTGGCTGCGTGACGAAGCGCGTCTGACCGTGCCGCACGCCGAGATGAACGCGTTCCTCGACGACGTGGATGCGCTGCGCGAGCGCACCGATCGCCTCGCCGCACGCATCCAGCGGCTGGGGTCATGACACCGCTGCGGCTGCTGCCGCGCGTGCTGCACGTGGCCGCGGTGCTGGTGCGTTATCGCGTCGACGACCTGATCGACGAAGGCCACGCGATCCGACCGCTGCGGTGGGTGCGCGCGCTGCTGCCACGCCGCCGCAAGATCGCGATGTTGCCGCGCGGCGTGCGCCTGCGGCTGGCGCTGACCGAACTGGGCCCGATCTGGGTGAAGGCGGGCCAGGTGCTGTCCACGCGCCGCGACCTGATTCCCGAAGACGTCGCCGACGAACTCGCACACCTGCAGGATCAGGTGCCGCCATTTCCCGGCGCCATCGCGCGCGCCATCGTCGAGGAATCACTGGGCAGGCCGATCGGCGAGCTGTACGCGAGTTTTGATGAAACACCGCTGGCCTCGGCGTCGATCGCGCAGGTGCATGCGGCGCGATTGCTGCTGCCGCTACGCCCCTCCTCCTCCGTGAGAGGGGTTGGGGGTGAGGGTCCGCGCTCGCGCGGCGCAACATCGAGCGAACCCGAACCCTCACCCGCCCCTTCGGGTCCGCGCTTCGCGCGCGTTCGCTCCGCTCCGCCTCTCCCGGGGGGAGAGGGAAATAACGAGCAGCCTGCGGC
The DNA here is from genome assembly GCA_025928735.1 of Rhodanobacteraceae bacterium. Lineage (GTDB taxonomy): Bacteria > Pseudomonadota > Gammaproteobacteria > Xanthomonadales > Rhodanobacteraceae > 66-474. Next base: position 3,307 of record JAICIW010000023.1, read on the forward strand.
TGCGCATTCCATCGCCCGCGACGTGGTGGTGAAGGTGTTGCGTCCAAACATTGCCGTCAACGTGCGCCGCAACCTCGAGCTGCTGGACGCGCTGGCGTGGCTGGTGCAACGCTGGCATCCGCAGGCCGACAAGATTCGTCCGCGCGACATGTTCGACGAAGTCGCCAAGACACTGCACAACGAATTGAACCTGCAGAACGAGGGCGCCAACGCCAGCCTGCTGCGGCGCAATTTCGAGAATTCCGACGATTTGTACGTGCCGCAGATCTTCTGGTCGCACACCGGCGAAAAAGTGCTGACCATGGAGCGCGTGCACGGAATTCCTGCCGACGACATCGTTGCGCTGGACAAGGCCGGCATCGACCGGCGCGTGCTTGCGGAAAAAGGCGTGCGGCTGTTCTACGAGCAGGTATTCCGCGACAACTTTTTCCATGCCGATGCACATCCCGGCAACATCTGGGTCGATCCCGCGCGGACACGCGATCCGCGTTTCATCGCACTGGATTTCGGGATCATGGGTTCGCTGCCGGACGAGGACCAATACTGGCTGGCGGAGAATTTCATCGCGATGTTCGAACGCAACTACCGGCGCATTGCCGAGTTGCATCTGGAAGCGGGCTGGATGCCGCGGCACATCCGCGTGGACGAACTGGAAGCGGCGGTGCGCACGGTGTGCGAACCGTATTTCACGCGACCGCTGTCGGAAATTTCGTTGGCCGAAGTGGTGGCGAAACTCTTCAGCACCGCGCGCAAGTTCGAGCTGACCCTGCAACCGCAACTGATCCTGTTGCAAAAGACTTTGCTCAACGTCGAGGGACTCGGCCGCCAGCTCGATCCCGAGATCGACATCTGGTCGGTGGCGCAACCCGTGTTGAAACGCATCCTGGCCGACCGCTACAGCGCGCGTCATGCACTGCGCGAGATCCGCAAGCGATTGCCGCAATGGCTGCGCATCGCGCCGCTGATCCCGGAGAAGATCCATGATGCGCTGGAGGCGCTGGCCCAAGGCAACGGACCATTGCAATTCGGCGAACGCGAACTGGAGCACCTGCGTGTGCTGCAGCGGGAGATCCAGCGCCGCATCCTGGTGGCGGCGTTTGGCGGCGCATTGCTGGTCGGCGCCGGCCTGGTATTCGCCCTGGGCGACCGCTACGGCATCTGGCCACCGATCGTGCTTGCCGCGATCGGCGTGGCGAGTTTCGCGGCCGCGTGGCCGTGGAAGCGGGCCAAGGAGTAAGACCTCATGGACCTAGGTTGGGCTGACGCCGGCCTCATCGGCGGAAGCCCAACATCATTGCGAAGCCTCTGGACTCCGCCTGCGCTTCGCAAGTGCCAGGGCGATCCGTGTTGGGCTTCGCTGCGCTCAGCGCCAACCTACTTGGCGTTGCTAGGCTCGCGCATCCTGCGCTTGCCAAGCAACCCCGCCCTCGGCGTCCTGCCTCGGGCGCTCGCCAACGCAGCCGATGTCCACTGGACATGGGCTAACCCGCGTTGGCTCGCCCTTGATTCGCCACGGCGGCTTCCTTGGCGGCAATCGCCGCTTCATCGCCCAGATAGAAGTGCCTGACGGGTCTCAGCGCTTCGTCGAATTCGTACACCAGCGGCACGCCGTTGGGGATGTTGAGGCCCGTGATCTCGTCATCGGAAATGCCGTCGAGATATTTCACCAATGCGCGCATGGAATTGCCGTGCGCGGAGACCAGCACGCGCTGTCCCGCGAGGATCGCCGGCGCCAGCACTTCATGCCAGTACGGCAGCACGCGCGCGACGGTGTCCTTCAGACATTCGGTCAGCGGGATCTGCGCCGGATCGAGTTTCGCGTAGCGCGGATCGTTGGCGCTGAAATTCCCGGCGGGATCCAGCGGCGGCGGCGGCACGTCGTAACTGCGGCGCCAGATGTGCACCTGCTCGTCGCCGTGCTTCGCCGCGATCTCGGCCTTGTTCATGCCGGTCAGCGCGCCGTAATGGCGTTCGTTCAAGCGCCAGTCGGTGAGCACGGACAGCCACGCCAGATCCATTGCATCCATCACGCCCCACAGCGTGTGCACGGCGCGCTTGAGCACGGAAGTGTGCGCGACGTCGAACATGTAACCTTCGCGCTTCAGCAGCTCGCCGGCCTCGCGCGCTTCGGTGCGACCCTGCTCGGACAGGTCGACGTCGGCCCAGCCGGTGAAGCGGTTTTCCCTGTTCCACAGCGACTGGCCGTGGCGGATCATCACGAGGGTATGCATGGCGTCGCACTCATCAGGAATTCAATGCATTGTACGATTGCTCCACCCCGGGGCCGCGGTTGCGAAAAGTCAGCCCATGGATGGGCGTTCCGGCCTTTGCGGACTTCGGGACGTACGCTGATGAGTGATGCCAACGAGGCTGCGATCAGGCATGATCGCATGCCATTGGTCAGGGTGCCGACATGCCTATTGTCGACACCACAATAGTCAGGCAGGATCGCACCCTGTCCTGCCAACACCACGCCGCATGATGCGGCACTGGCAGACGATCAACGCGCACGCACCACGCAGGAGGTTCCCATGCGATCTGCACGTCTTTGCACCCTCGCCTTCGCCTTGCTGGCCCTGCCGTTCGCGCTCGGCGCCTGCGTGAGCGGCGTCAACGGTTCGGTGGATGTCGCGGCGGGCTCCAGCACGTCCGATGCCAGCACCGTCAACGGTTCGGTGAATATCGGCGCCAACGCCAAGGCCGACAAGGCTTCCACCGTCAACGGCTCCATCCATATCGCCGAGCACGCCAAGGTCGGTAACGCCGATACCGTGAACGGAGGCATCACGCTGGGCGAAAGCGCGACAGCGGGGAGTCTTACCACCGTCAACGGCCACATCACGCTGGAAAAGAAGGCCACCGTTTCGGGCAACGTCGAAGCGGTCAACGGTGCGCTGAATCTGGCCGCAGGTTCGGCCGTCAACGGCGAGCTCACCAACGTCAACAGCCATATCACCGTGGACGGTGCGCACATCGGCCAGGGCATCACCACGGTCAATGGCGACATCGACATCACCGGCAACGCGGTGGTCGACGGCGGCATCAAGGTGAAGAAGCCGAGCGACAATGGCGTACTCGGCATCCACTTTGGCACCGACGACATTCCGCGCATCATGATCGGCGCCGGGGCAACCGTGAACGGTCCGCTGACGTTCGAACGCCCGGTGAGGCTGTACATCAGCGATCAGGCGCACGTGGCCGGCCCGATCACCGGTGCCGAAGCCGTGAAATTCTCGGGCAACGCACCGCCCGCGTCGGGTTCCTGAGGACAGATCCGATTTTGCTCGTCATCCCGGAATCGCGAAGCGATATCCGGGACCCGGCAACTTGCATTTCAGGCGTTGCACAAAAGTCACTGGGTCCCGGCTTTCGCCGGGATGACGACCCCCGAGTCGATCAGCCGGCGAGGGCCCCCGCAATCTGCGCGGCAGCCCATCGACCGCTTTCTGCCGCGCCTTCCGTGCATGGAATGCCCATGTAGTCGCCGGCAAGGATCACGCGACGGTCCGCGTGCCAGGTTTCCCGATACCCATGCAGATGCGTCGCACGCCCGGGCGGGGAACAGGGTTCGGCTTCGAGCCAGCGGTGCATGCGCGTGAATGCAATGCGCGACGCGATACCGGGCAGGTAATGTTCCAACTCCGGGATTACCTCGGCCAGCACGTCGGTTTCGGACGCACCGGCGAGGCGCACACCCGCGGCGCCATCCAGCATCACGTTCAGCAGCTCGCCACGTTCGACATGGTGCGCGCATTTGCGCGACTGGAACGCGAACGCCGCGATCACCTTGCGCTCGCATCGCGGCAGCAGCACGGCGTAGATGCCTTCGACCGAGGCGCCGGAAGGAATGCCGTCCGGGACGCCGAGGCTGATGGCGACCGTGGCGCTGTAGCGCGTACCCAGAAGCCGCGTCGCGTCTTCGTCCGCGGGCGACCATAGCGTGCGCGCCACGCCGGCGGTGGTCGCGAGCACTGCGAAATCCGCATGCAACGTTTCCGCTGCCGTGGTGACTTGCACGCCCGCGATACCTTGTTCGATGGCGGTCACGGGCGATGCCAATCGTACGTCCAGGTGTTCTGCCATGGCTTCCGGAAGCACGCCGAGGCCACCCCGCAAGGCCGAGACCGATTTGCCGCGCGCGCCGAAACTCCACACCATCGCCGGCAGCGCCAGCGCCATGCCTTCGGGCGGCTGGAAGTAGAAACCTTCCAGCATCGGTTCGAACAGGTACTCCAGCGCATCCTTGCCGAAGCGCTCGACCAGCGCCTGCGCCGCGTCCTCGTGATCGAGCGGGCGCCAGCCCGCGTAGTCATTCAAGGGCAACGCATGCGCGTCATGCGCAAGTTTCAGGCTGGCACGGGTGGTGCGCACCGCATCCTTCCAGCGCAGCAGACCGCTGGACGGCAACGTCCACGGCCGTCGCGGATGGATACGCCGCACCTTGCCGCCACGGACGATGCCGGTCCAGCCAGACACGTGGTGCACCTGCGCCGACAAATCGTGCGCGGTGGTCAGGTCGCCAATGACGGTGTAGCCGTCGGACACGAATTGCGCGCCGCGATCGATCACGAATCCGGCATGACGGTCACTGGTCATGCGGCCACCGACGCGATCCGACGCTTCCAGCACCGTGACGTCGATGCCGCGCGCGGAAAGATGATGGGCGGCGCTCAGGCCCGCAATGCCGCCGCCGATCACGATGACGGAATGCTTCATCGCGCACCCATTCGGCTACCCGCCAAACCGGCTCACTCGCCGGCCGGCAGCACCGACAACACTTCCTCGACGGTCGTCAGACCGCGCCGCACCTGCGTGGCTGCGGAAATGCGCAGCGGCTGCAAGCCCTCTTCCAGCGCGCCGCCGGTGAACGCATCGAGGTCGAGGTTGGCGGTGATCATGCCGCGCAGGCGCTGCGACACCGTCATCATCTCGTACACGCCCGTGCGACCGAGGTAACCGGTGTTGCGACATTCGAGGCAACCGACTGGCTCGTACACCTCCGCAGGCGGCGGAATGACCCAGCCACGCGTCAGCACCGACCAGGTATGCGGGTCCTGTTCCGCCTTGACCTTGCAATGCGGGCACAGCGTACGCACCAATCGTTGCGCGACGATGCCCGCAAGCGTCGACTGGATCAGGTAATGCGGCACGCCGAGATCGAGCAGGCGCGTGATCGCGGATGGCGCGTCGTTGGTGTGAAGTGTCGAGAGAACGAGGTGCCCGGTCAGCGATGCCTGCACCGCCATCTGCGCAGTTTCGAGATCGCGGATTTCGCCGACCATGATGATGTCGGGGTCTTGCCGCAACAACGTGCGCACGCCGGCCGCGAAATCGAAATCGATCGCGGGTTGCACCTGCGACTGGTTGAATTCCGGCGACACCATCTCGATCGGATCTTCGACGGTGCACACGTTGAGTTCCGGCCGCGCCAGATGTTTCAGCGTGGAATACAGCGTGGTGGTCTTGCCCGATCCGGTCGGGCCCGTGACCAGCACGATGCCGTGCGGGCGTTCCACCATTTCCCGCCAGGTCTTTTCTTCTTCGGACGAAAATCCGAGCTGCGCGAATTGCTTGACCACAATGTCAGGATCGAAGATGCGCATCACGATCTTCTCGCCGAACGCGGTCGGCATCGAGGAGATGCGCAGTTCCACCTCGCGGCCGCCGGCCGAACGGGTCTTGATGCGGCCGTCCTGCGGGCGGCGTTTTTCCGCGACGTCGAGCCGCGCGAGGATCTTGATGCGCGCGGTCACCGCGGTCATGACCGCGGGTGGCAATTCGAACACCTTGTGCAGGATGCCGTCGATGCGGAAACGCAGTTGCGCGGCTTCGCGGCGCGGTTCGAGATGGATGTCCGAGGCGCGCTGCTCGAACGCGTATTGCAAAAGCCAATCCACGATGTGGACGACGTGCCGATCGTCGGCGCCGATCTCGCCGGACTTGCCGAGTTCCAGCAACTGCTCGAAATTCAGGATCGCCGAGCCGTCCATCGAATCCTGCTTGGCTTCGCGCGCCCTGGCGATCGAGCGCTGCACGCCGTAGAACTCCATCAGGTAACGATGGACGTCCAGCGGATTGGCGACCACGCGTTTCACTTCGCGCCTGAGCATCTGCGAAAGATCCGCGGCCCAGTGCGTGTCGAACGGTTCGGCACTGGCGAAGACGACCGCACCGCGTTCGACCGCGACCGGCAGGATGCGGTGGCGCTGCGCGTAGGCCTGGCTCACGGCCTGCGTCACCGCCGCCACGTCGATCTTCATCGGATCGATCTTGAGGTACGGCAGCCCGGCCTTTTCGGCCAGCCATACGGTCAACGATTCCACCGTCAACGGCTTGCCGGGATCGATGCGGTTCTCGGGTTTGGCGCTGGCGATCAGGACCAGCGGGTGCAGTTCCACCGCGCCGCGTCCCGCGCGGCTGGTCGTGCGGATGCGTTTGGCATCTTCGGCGGCCAGCAGGCCGTCGGCGATCAACGCCGCCAGCACCTCGGCCAATTCCAGCCGTCCGTGCCGCCCGATCACCGAGGTCGAATTCGGATTTGCCGCCATCGCCTGCCCCGCTGCCAAAAAGACCCTCGATCCGCGAGAAGCGCTCGGGATTTCGGCCCTCGCAGCTATACTAACGCGCTTTGCGCTGCGCCCCCGAACCGATGGCAGCACCCACTTTCCAGGAGGTGATCCAGACTCTGAACCGCTATTGGGCGGAGCAGGGTTGCGTGCTGCTGCAGCCGCTGGATCTGGAAGTCGGCGCGGGCACGTTTCATCCGGCGACGTTCCTGCGCGCGCTCGGTCCCGAACCTTGGGCGGCGGCCTACGTGCAGCCGTGCCGGCGTCCGACCGACGGCCGTTATGGCGACAATCCCAACCGCCTGCAGCAGTACTACCAGTATCAAGTGGTGCTGAAGCCCAATCCCGACGATGTGGTGGAACGCTACTTCGGTTCGCTGCGCGCACTTGGCATCGATCCGCTGGTGCACGACTTGCGGCTGGTCGAGGACAACTGGGAATCGCCGACGCTCGGCGCATGGGGACTCGGCTGGGAAGTGTGGTTGAACGGAATGGAAGTCACCCAGTTCACCTATTTCCAGCAGGCCGGCGGCCTCGAATGCAGACCCGTCACGGCCGAAATCACCTACGGCCTCGAACGCCTCGCGATGTATCTGCAGAACGTCGACAGCGTGTTCGATCTGGTGTGGACCACCGCGCCGCACGGCGTGGTGACCTACGGCGACGTGTTCCATCGCAATGAAGTGGAACAGAGCGCCTACAATTTCGAACACGCAGACACGAAAGAATTGTTCCATCGCTTTGACGCCTGCGAAGCAGAGGCCAACAAGCTGGTCGCGTTGAACCTGCCGTTGCCCGCCTACGAGCAGGTGATGAAGGCCAGCCACGCGTTCAATCTTCTGGATGCGCGCCGCGCGATTTCGGTGACCGAACGCCAGCGCTACATCCTGCGCGTGCGTGCGCTCGCGCAGGCCGTCGCGAAAGCCTGGACCGCACCGCGCGAAGCTCCAGCGGAGGCCGCGCATGGCTGAGCGCTCGCTGCTGGTCGAGATTGGCTGCGAAGAATTACCGATCCACGCGGTGGACGACCTTGCGCGGGCCTTTGCGCAAGGCGTGTGCGATGGCTTGTCCAGGCGCGGCATCGCGGCCGACCTCGGACACGCGCGCACCTTCGCGACGCCTCGGCGCCTCGCGGTGCTGGTTCCGGGCGTCGCCTTCACCCAGCCCGAACAGCGCAGCGAAAGTTTTGGTCCCTACGTCAACATCGCGCTGGACGCGAACGGCCAACCTACGAAAGCCTTGCTCGGTTTCGCCCACAAGGCGGGCGTCGAATGGACGCAACTCGAACGCGCGACGGACGCGAAGGGCGAACGTTTTGTGCATCGCAATGTTTCGCCCGGCCGCACGACTGCGGAACTGGTACCGGAAATCGCGCCTGAAGCCGCGGCCGCGCTGCCGATTCCCAAACCCATGCGCTGGGGCGATCACGATTTCGCGTTCGTGCGTCCTGTGCATTGGCTGGTGATGTTGCATGGCGACCAAGTGATTGCGGGTGAACTGTTCGGCGTGAAAAGCGGTCGGCAATCGCGCGGGCACCGCTTCATGCACCCGGCCCCGGTGCACCTGGCCGATGCCGACAGCTATGTCGATGCCATGCGGGCGGCCAATGTCCTGGCCGATCCGGACGAACGACGTCAGCGGATTCGAGATGAAGTCGCGCGAGTGGCGCCTGCCGGTTGCACGCCGCACCTTGACGGGGTGCTGCTCGATGAATTGGCCAATCTCAACGAATGGCCTGTCGCCATCGCCTGCACATTCGACCGCGATTTTCTGGCGGTGCCGCACGCGGCGCTGGTCACCACCATGCGCGCGAACCAGAAATTCGTGCCCGTGTTCGATGCCGGCGGCAACCTCACCGAGCACTTCATCGGCATCGCGAACATCGAATCGAAGGATCCGGCACAGATCCGCCACGGCTACGAACGCGTGATCCGCCCGCGTTTCGCCGACGCGAAATATTTCTTTGACGAAGATCTTAAGACGCCGCTCACGTCGTATCAGCAAGGCCTGCGTGACGTCACCTACCAGAAAGCCCTCGGCAGCGTGTGGGACAAGACCGTGCGCGTGGCGGAACTCGCCAGCGCGATCGCCGAGCGCCTGTTCGCGCAAGGCATCGACGTCGACGCGGCGCAGACGGCGCACGCCGCCGGTTTGTCGCGCTGCGATCTGTTGACCCGGATGGTCGGCGAGTTCCCGGAACTGCAGGGCGTGATGGGCCGCCATTACGCGGCCGCGCAAGGCGAAGCCACCGAAGTCGCGAATGCGCTGGATGAGTTCTATCGGCCGCGCCATGCCGCTGATGGCATTGCCGCAGGCACATTGGCGCAATGCGTATCGCTGGCGGACAAACTGGACACGCTGGCGAGTATTTTCGCGGTCGGCATGAAGCCGACCGGCAACAAGGATCCCTTCGCGTTGCGACGTGCGGCACTCGGTTTGGCACGCACGCTGATCGAGGGCGGACTGGATCTCGATCTCGCAGTGCTTCTGAAAGACGCACTGGCGGAAATTCCCGATTCGGCGCTGCTCCCCTCTGCCTCCGAGAGAGGGGCCGGGAGTGAGGGTACGAAACTCGCGCACGCATCCGAGCCCGCACCCGCCCCTTCGGGTTCGCGCTTCGCGCGCGTTCGCTCCGCTCCGCCTCTCCCGAAGGGGGAGGGGAAAAGCAATGCAACACGACGCGCCGAGGTCCGCGCGGAACTGCATGCTTTCATCCTCGATCGCCTGCGCAGCTATTACGCGGAAAAAGGTTTCGCGCCCCAACAGTTCGAAGCCGTGGCAGCGGTCCGACCTGCCAGCCTGGTCGATTTCGACCGTCGCCTGCGCGCGGTCGCGTCCTTCGCGCAACAACCCGAGGCGGAGAAGCTTGCCGCCGCCAACAAGCGCGTGGCCAACATCCTGCGCAAGGAAGGCATCGACGCGCTAGCCGCCGCACAACGGGAACTGGACGCAGCGCTGTTGCACGAGCCTGCCGAGCAGGCCCTTGCGCATGCGCTGGATGCCGCCCGCACGGACAACGCACCACGTCTCGAACGTGTTGTGGCGGAGCGCGACTACGCCGGTGCGCTCTCCCGCCTCGCGCAGTTGCAGGCGCCGGTCGATGCATTTTTCGACGGCGTGATGGTGATGGCCGAAGACCCTGCGCTGCGCGCGAATCGCGTCGCATTGCTGGCGCGGATCAAGGCGCGTTTCGACGCCATCGCCGATATCGCATTGTTGTAATGACAGCCGTCGCGACAGACCGCAACCTCGCTTCCAATCCTTTGTGGCGCCGTGCCCAGACGCACCTGGTTCGCGGCGAACTCGGCGCCGCGCGCGAGGAGCTGGCGACGATGCGCGCGGCTGACGGCAGCGGCCCCGCCGCGCACCTCGTGGCCGCGCAGATCGCCTGGCGCGAGGGTCGCGTTCGCGATGGCACCCGGCATGCGCTGGATTCGGCACAAATTGCGTCCGAAGACCCCGACGACCTTTGCACGGTTGCGGATGTGGCGCTGGAAGTCGGCGAAACGGTCGCCGCGCGCGCGCGTCTGGATCGCGTGCAGCTCGATGCATGCGAAGCACCGTTGTTGCTGATGCGCTTGACGGTACTGCGGAAAAAGCTGGGCGCATATTTCGGCGATGCCTGTGCCTACAGCTACAACATCGATGCGCTGGCGAAATATTTTGGCGATTACCGACGCGTCATGACGCACTGGGACGAGACCATGCCAGGCGCGATCCTCGACGTGCCTTATACCGACTTGGTGCGCAACCCCGGAGCGACACCGCACAAGGTGTTCGCCTTCTGCGGGCGGGATTGGAACCGGACCGCATGAATCTTGCGTGCAACACCACCCCGAGTGCGACCCTGAGCGCAGCACAGGTGCGTTCACCCCTGCACGACCGGGCATTCGGGGAGTGGGGGCGCTACGAAGCGCAATGCAGGGACCTCGAGGCAGCATTGGCTGCTCTTGGAAAGAGCACGCAGTCGGGAGCCGAACGATGAGCCGGTCTCCGGAGCAGCGTTGGGTGCGTGTACGGCAGTATCTGGCGCAAGGCCAGATGGCGCCGGCGAAGGCGCAGCTCGATGCACTGCGGGCGCAAGCACCGGGGCAAGTGTGGACGAACCTTGTCGCCGCCAACATCGCTCTGCGGGAGGACCGCATTCGCGACGCGGTGCGGTGCGCGCTGGATGCTGCCGTCGCGGCACCGGAAGATCCGGCGTTGCTGTGCGAGGCGGCGCAGTTGCTCCTGGACGTCGGCGAAGTGACTGCCGCCCGCGAGTGCCTCGCGCGA
>JAICIW010000305.1 GCA_025928735.1 Rhodanobacteraceae bacterium
CGACGAGCCGGGGTTCAAGGCGCCGCTGACCTTGTCGCTGACGATTCCCGACGCGGACAAGGCGGTCGCGAACGCACCCCAGACCGGCGACAAGCCGGCCGGCACAGGCTGGAAGACCATCACCTTCGCCCAGACCAAGCCGCTGCCGACGTATCTGTATGCATGGCTGGTGGGTCCGTGGGACATCGTGAACGGCCCGACCATTCCGCCGAACCAGTGGCGTTCCGAGCCGGTGCCGGTGCGCGGCATCGCCACCAAGGGCAATGGCCCGAAGATGGAGCGCGCGTTGGCAATGGCGCCAGCCATCATCGAACATGAAGAGGCGTACTACGGATTCGGCTATCCGTTCGGCAAACTCGATCTCGCCGCGCTGCCGGATTTCTCGGCCGGCGCGATGGAGAATGCGGGTCTGATCACCTATCGCGACTGGCTGTTGCTGCTGGACAAGGATTCCGCGCCCAGCGCCGTGCGCAGCACCTTCAACGTCGAAGCGCACGAGATGGCGCACCAGTGGACCGGCGACACCGTCACGCTTGAATGGTGGAACGACATCTGGCTCAACGAAGCGTTCGCGACCTGGATGCAGCAGAAAGTGGAGGGCGAAATCCACCCCGACTGGCACGCCCACCTCAACCGCATCGGCGGCGGCCAGTACGCGATGCAGAACGACAGCCTCACCAGTGCGCGGATGATCCGCCAGCCGATCACGGGCAACGGCGACATCGAAACCGCGTTCGACGGCATCACCTACCAGAAGGGCGCGGCGGTGATCGGCATGTTCGAGAACTTCGTCGATCCGAAGGTGTTCCAGAAGGGCATGCAGGCGTACATCAAGGCGCATGCATTCGGCAACGCGAATGCCGATGATCTCGTCGACGCGATCGCCAGCGCGGCGGGCAAGGGCGAGGCATTCAAGAAGTCGTTCAAGAGTTTCCTCGATCAGAACGGCGTGCCGCTGGTTTCGACCAAACTCGACTGCAACCCCAAGGGCGTCGCGACGCTGGAGCTGGCGCAGAGTCGCTATCTTCCACTGGGTTCATCCGGCGACCCCAACCGGCTGTGGGGCATTCCGGTGTGCGTGCGCTTCCCGAACGGCGTGCAGTGCCAGATGCTGAACCAAAAATCCGCCGACATGAAGATCGACGGTGGCCAGTGCCCGGCGTGGTACATGCCCAACGCCGATGGCGACGGTTATTTCCGTTTCGAGATGGCCAAGGCTGACCGCGCGTCGCTCAACAAGGTCATCGCGCAGCGCAATGACGGCGAGCAGTTGGCGTTTGCCGATTCCGTCGACGCGGCGTTCCGGCGCGGCCACATGGATGCCGGCGAAGTGCTGGCGGCGATGCGCGAGTTGGCGCCCTCGAAGGTTCGCCAGATCGCGTTGGCGCCGCTCGATACCGTCGCCTGGATCTACGACCACGAAGCGCAGACCGACGCACAAAAGGCTGCGATCCGCAGTGCGGTCGTCAAGGCTTATCTGCCACGGCTCGAAAAGCTGGGTTACCAGCGTCGTGCAGGGGAATCGGCCGACGACGTGTTGATGCGGACATCGCTGGCAAGTTCGCTGGGCCTCGAGTTCGAGGTGCCGGAAGTGCGTGCGGCGTTGCTGAAGCAGGGCCAAGCGGCATTGAAGACCGGCAAGGATGGCTTGCCGGATTTGTTGGCGGCAAACCCGGATCTTCTGCGCACCGCGCTTTCGGTAGCCGTAGAGGAGCAGGGCAAACCCGCGGTCGATGAATTGATCGCCGCGATTCCGAAAACCACCGATCCGGTGAAGCGCAACGCGATGCTGGGCGGCCTCAGCCACGCCAGAGGCGCGCAGGCCGACGTGGTGCGCAATTTCGCATTGTCGCCGCAGGTGAAGGTGGGCGAGATGGGCATGTTGCTGCGCAACGACCGCGACACCGTGGCCGAGCGCAATGGTTTGTGGAACTGGTTCACCTCGCATTACGACAAGATCGTCGCACGCACCGGCGTGTTTTCTGGCGGCTATCTGCCAATGATCGCGGCGGGCGGCAGTTGTTCCGATGCCGAGGCGCAGCGCGTGCAGGCGTACTTCGAGCCGAAGCTCGGTCAGGTGCCGGGCCTGAAACGCGGGCTTGCGCAGACGCACGAATCGACCGTGCTGTGCAGCGCGTTGAAAGCGCACCAGAACCCGGCGTCGATCACGCAATGACCGGGTGCTCGCGCCGGAGTGGCGACGATCCAGTCGTCATTCCGGCGGAGTCCGGAATCCAGTGTCCAGGCCGCTCCATGCACTCGATTGCCGCCCATTCCAGGCCGGGTGACGGAGGAGGACCCTGATGACAGTTCGACGGTTGCTGGACCATGGCTTGCACGACTTGCCCGGTCCCGAGGCGCGGCGCGAAGCCGCGCTTTTACTCGCGCACGTTCTTGGTGTATCGGATGCGTGGCTGGTCGCGCATGCGGGCGACGCCGTCGACGATGCAAGGGCCGCCGATTACCGCGCGCTGGTTGCGCGGCGCGTGCGCGGCGAGCCCATCGCCTATCTCGTCGGTGTCCGCGGATTCCGCCGGCTCGACCTCGCCGTCACGCCGGACGTCCTGATTCCGCGCCCGGAAACCGAACTGCTGGTGGATCTCGCGTTGCAGCGGATTCCGGTGGACGGGCAAAGCGAGGTGGCCGACCTCGGCACCGGTTCGGGCGCCGTCGCGCTGGCGATCGCTCTGGTGCGGCCGCTTGCGCGTGTCGTTGCCACCGATGCGAGCATCACGGCATTGGGCGTGGCGCGCGACAACGCCGGACGGCTCGGCCTGCGCAACGTCGAATTCGTGCGGGGCGACTGGTGCGCCGCGTTGGGCGACGCGCGTTTCGATCTGATCGTCTCCAATCCGCCGTACGTCGCCGAAGGCGATGCGCACCTGCGCGAAGGCGACCTGCGCTTCGAACCGCGCAATGCACTCGCATCCGGCGCGGACGGGCTCGACGCGATCCGCGTGATCGTGCGTGACGCGCGCGCGCATTTGCGCGAGGGCGGATGGCTGATGTTCGAACACGGATTCGACCAGGGTGCGGCCGCGCGTGAACTGCTGGCTTCGCATGGTTACGCCGAAGTATTCACCGAACGCGATCTTGGTGGCCACGAGCGCGCCAGCGGCGGACGCCGCCTGTAGGAGCGCGCCTGCGCGCGACCGGACCATCTGTCGCCGGCAGGCCGGCTCCCGCGAAGAGCACGCAATGGGACACAGCCGTTCGTAGGAGCGCAGCTGCGGGTGACCGGACCATCTGTCGCCGGCAGGCCGGCTCCCGCGAAGAGCACGCAATGGGACACAGCCGTTCGTAGGAGCGCAGCTGCGGGTGACCGGACCATCTGTCGCCGGCGGGCCGGCTCC
>JAICIW010000043.1 GCA_025928735.1 Rhodanobacteraceae bacterium
AAAACGAAAACCGCTTCGTGGTGTTCACCGGTGGCGAGCCGCTGCTGCAACTCGATGCACCCTTGCTCGATGCGATGCATGCGCGCGGCTTCGAATGCGCGGTCGAAACCAACGGCACGCTGGAAGCGCCGCAAGGCCTGGACTGGATCACGGTCAGCCCCAAGAGCACCGCGCCGGTGAAACTGCAACGTGCTAACGAATTGAAGCTGGTGTATCCGCAACCGACCGCGATGCCGGAACGCTTCGCGGATTTCGCCGCGACGCATTTTTTCCTGCAACCGATGGACGGCCCGCGCGCCGCGGAAAACACCCGCGCCGCGATCGAGTACTGCAAGGCGCATCCGCACTGGCGGCTCAGCCTGCAGACCCACAAATACCTTGGCATCCCATGAGCGAACAACTCTTCACCGTCTGGAAGGAATTCCGTTTCGACGCCGCCCACCAGCTCGACGCCGGCCCCGACGGTGACCCACGCTACCGGAACATCCACGGTCATTCGTACCAGGTTGAGGTGTGGGTGCGCGGTCCGCTCACCGAACACGGCTGGGTGGTGGACATGGGCGACCTGCAGCGCCGCATCGAAGTCGCGCGTGACGCGCTCGACCACCGGATGCTCAACGACGTGGAAGGCCTCGGCATTCCAACGATGGAAAACATCGCCCGCTTCGTGTGGGAAAAACTCGGCGGTTTGCCACGACTGCAACGCGTGGTGGTCAAGCGCGCGCAGAACGGGGAAGGCTGCGAATATCGCGGGCCGGTCGCGTAGCAAAAGCACGGCCGTTGCAACGATTCATCGGCATCCGTGGATGATTTCGATGGTCTCATTTTTCGATAGTGATGATGTGCGCCTGAATCTTGCCGTTCACGGCGGAGGTCCCGAAACGCCGTGCGAGGGCGGCGGTGGCCGTATCCGTTGCTTCTTCAAGTCGCGACTTGTCGCGTGCTTCGATTTCGCTGCGAAGCGGTGTTCCGTGGCAGTACGCGAATGCAGGCACACGAGCGGACGCTGCTCGGCTCCGTGATGCGATTGTGGTTATCCGTGGTGGTTTTCTGAATCCGCCGTTGGTGAGATCTTTCCCGATCGCAGTTTGATCGTGGCAACCATGGGGTGTCCGGACAAGGAAACGTGGCGGATCTTCCGGAAAAACCATTTCGAGCGCGGTCGATATGCTGTCGGCGAATTCGTTCTCCGAGATGCGGTCCCAGACGTTGAAAATGAAGACACCTTCCGGCTTGAGCACCCTGCGTATCTCGGAGAACGCCCTGGCTTTGTCAGGAAAGAACATGGCGCCCAACTGGCATACGGCGGCATCGAATTCGCCGTCAGGGAAGGGAAGCGCCATGGCGTCTGCCTGCCGCCACCCAACAGGACGTGCGGTCCCCACCGCTGCTCTTCGTCCAGCATGGCCTGATTCAAATCCGTTGCGACGATGGAAACGTTCTCCAGGGTTGCCAGGGCCCGCGTCACTACGCCAGTGCCTGCGGCGACTTCCAGGATCCGGGATACGCCCAAGGAGCCGATCCGTTGCCTGATATCCATCGCGTAGGGCTGGAAGATCAGCGGCACAAGACAGGTTTCATGGAGCTTTGGAATCGACCCGGCGAAGGCCTTGTCGGTGTCGGCCATTGGTGGCTCCGAACCCTGATTGGTGCGCGCTGGATGGCCGCTTCGAACTCGAACGGGCTTTTCTTCGCGTACGTATCGTGGAATACGTGCGCCGCGGTTGGCCCTCGCCTGATCGACGAGGTGGAGGGCCACGACATTCCCACCATGTAAACGGCCCCAACCTTTGAGAGGATTGGGCATGAACACCGAGAAGCGATGCTCACCTGAGGTACGGGAGCTATGGAACCTTGCAAAAGGTCGTGAGCAACGACGTCGGCGTCGGCATGTCTCCCTGTTATTGAAAGAGCGCCCCCATCTGCTTGTTCCATTCCTCCAGTTGCTTGCGCACGGCCGACGGATTCACCGACGCGCCCTGCAGCAACGTGCTTTTGCACACACCCGCCGCCGTTGGTGGCGGGTAGGGTGCGCTCGCGTGGATCGACGAGCCCGACCGCAGGATCGCCTTCGACAATGTGCTCACGAGCACCGTAGCGACTTCCTCGGCTGCACCACGCATGTGCATGCAGGCCTTCTCCGCCGCCGGTCCCAGAAGCTCGCCAGACGGAATCCATCGCGTCGCCGCGTACCAGACCGCGAAGTCGTACAGCTTATCGGCCAGTGATTTGGTCATCGCGGTCACGTTCGCAATGCCGCTCGATCCCACCGTGGCGCCGAGCGCCGTCGCGAACCTCGAAGCCCGCGTCGCCCACTGCGTGGCGCTGGTCAGAGGTAGATAGTCGGACAGGATGTCCGCGACGCCCTTGCCGGCACCGTAAGTGGTGGCGCCGCTGGGCGTCGAGCCGCAGCCCACTAGATACCCACCGGCGTCACCCTCGAGGTTATCCATCACACCGTAGTCCGAGGTCGAGTTGTTGAAGATCACTTCGACGCTCGTGCGCGGCGCCGTCACGCGCTTGCGCGCGAGACTCGCGGCGCCGCCGCCGAGGTCACCCAGCCACGTGACGATCTCGATGCCCGTCCCGCCCTGTCCGGGGAAGGGCACGTTCCTCAGCGCCCAGCTATTGCGCGTCTCGATGCCGATCATGACGTGCCCGACGTCGATGCCGGCGCCGCGATCGTGGATGCTCTGACTCGCCTGCAGGTCGTCGAACAGTGTAGTGCCCGTCAACGCCGGGCGAGGATCCACTGGCAAGTTTCCGCCGGTGTAGGTGAGGAACCCGAGGTTCCGGATGTTCGCGCCGGGCACGCTGCGCTTGCTCTCGACCTTGTAGTCAAGGCTCCACAGCGTTCCGTAGTAGATACCGCGCAGCGTGATCGCGCGGTCGACCGGATCCGTCTGGCCGGCCTTCTTATCGAGCAATGCCTCGGCCTTGCGAAGCAGGCCCACCACGCCGGCAAAGGTCGTCGCCCTGGCCATGGCTAGTTCACCGGCACCCAGTTCTCTTCGTTGTCCTTCTTCCACTCCGGCAGATCGTTATTAGGCCGCAACCGCACAAGTGTGGTCGGCAGGTGCACGAGCCACGGATCATCGACCGGCACTTCGCTTCCCGGCGCGCCCGTTGCCTCTTGGATTTCTTTTACGATCGGGACGTAGAGTGAACTCGAGATGTCTGGCGGCGGGCCGCCATTCCAGATCTCGCCCGTCTCCAGGTAATGGATCACCGCCGCTTCGAAGCCGGGCCGCACCGGAAATACTACGCGGGTCGCCCCGGCCCGCAGGAAATCCGAGAACTGCGGATCCACGTCGTCGAGCAGCATATGTTTGTGCCAGGCCGGCTTCCAGCCCCAGAAATACGGATAGTAGAAGTATGTGATGTGCTCCCACTCGAACGCCTGCTCGAAGAAACGGACGTACGGCATCTGCGCCTCGGTGCGAGTGAGGTTTGGTTGCGCGAAACCCTGTGGCGACAACTCGAGCGCGCCGAAGGCGTCGAACTGCTGCGCGCTGATTAGCGTCAGGCACTGCTTGCGCAGCTCGTCTGCGATCAGCCGCGAGTTGAACGCCGGATTGCGGCCCGCGATCACGACACCAGCTGCGGCCTTCGCTTGCGCCAGCGCCTGGTCGTAAGCCTGCTTCTTCGCTTGGTAGGCTTGCAGGATCGCGGCGTGCATCTTGATCTGCCACGCTTCCATCGCACGCTCGGTCCGCTCGCAGAAGACCTCGACAGTCGCGGCCAGCACTTCCACCTGGTACGCCTCGTAGGCGAGCGGAACCGAGCCGACCTCTCCCGACATATCCACGTATCCGGTCCCGGAGAATGCATCGATCCAGTTCGACCCGATCAGGAATTGCCAACGGAGCCCCTCGGTCACCCAGCCTAACGCGCTCCTCTGAAACAGCGCGTACTGGGCTCTATACCCGTCGTCGATCGCGAGGGTGTCTGACTTGCTGCTTTCATGCGGTCCCTGTGCCACGGTCGCGTCGAACGACTTCGTCACAGTCTTTACCGGCGGCGGTGGCGGCTCGAGGCCCGTGGCTCCATAGCGCGCGGCGAGGGTCCGGTAGTTTCCTTCGTTGACCTGGTCGGCAGAATGCGTGAACGGAATCGGCTCTTCGAGGTTCTGGCCCTGGTCCGCCGCCTTGGTCTGCGTGAGGATGAAGTTGGTGCCTGGTTCCGGTACGGTCACGTCGAACAGCAGGCGCTTGCCGTAGTTGTACACCTGCGCCTGCATCACCTTGTCTATCCACTGGTAGTAACCGCTGATGTGAG
Organism: Rhodanobacteraceae bacterium; assembly: GCA_025928735.1. Lineage (GTDB taxonomy): Bacteria > Pseudomonadota > Gammaproteobacteria > Xanthomonadales > Rhodanobacteraceae > 66-474. The sequence goes on from JAICIW010000043.1 coordinate 4,279, forward strand.
CCGCGCCATTCGTGTTGTCGAAACCGTGGGAGTATTTCTCCTCGAACTCCGAGATCGTAGTCGTCGAGCGTCGTTCCAGCACGCGCTCCACCAGCTTCGATGCGGAACGGGCGACGACATCCTTGCTGAATTCGCTGGCCTGCTTGGTCGCGCTCTGGGTGGCAGTCGACGTCGCAAAATCCGCGTTCGCCTTGACCTCGACCATCGGGCCGTACTTTGCATCCACCGACAAGCCGGCCTTCAGCGAGAACTCCGTCTGGATGGTGTCTGAGGTCTCGCGCTTGAGGGAGAACCGGTCAGTCGTCTGCGTGTCGCGCTGATCCTCCTTGGTAGTCTCCTTCTCCTCGACGAACGTGGTCTCTGTACGCTCGAGTCGACGGGTGTCGCGCGACAGATGCTCCGACTTCAGCACATTTTCCACGTGCGCGAGATCGCCGCCTTCGTAGCGCAACACGTGTTCCTTGACCAGCAACAGGTCGCCGACGCCGACGGGTTTGATGTTGCCGTGTCCGGCGGGCATTGCGGTTCCGGGTGAACCGACGTAGTCGTTGGAGGCAACCGCTCCGAAGAAGTTGCCGAGTTGCACGATCGTCTTGGCGCGCACGGCGCCGATGGTTTCGAACTTTTGCATCAGCTGCGTCTTTTGTTCGTCCAGATGGTTCAAGATCATCGGCACGGCTTGGGTATCGAGGTTCAGCCCGGACGACTTGACCGTCGCACGCACGCTTTCGGGCAGCGACGCCACCGTATTCTTGGCTAGTACCCAGGGCTGTGCCACCGAAGTCTTCGCCGCCATCGAAACCGGCGGTTTCGCACGTGCGTTCTTCGCAGCGGCGGCTGCCTTCTGGCTCCGCGCCGGTTGCTTCGCGGTTTGCACCTCGACGTGAAACCCGCCTGCCGGGATGTTCTTGAGGTGTTGGATGGCTTCTTCGAGTTGTGCGAGGCGTCTCATGTCCGCCTCGCTCGGTTTCGCTGGCTCGGGTGGCACCGGCATCTGCGGCTTCTCCGCTTCCTTGACTGGCTTCGGCTTCGGCCGATATTCGGAGATTGACAACACGCGGAGCGCGATCGAGTCTTCCTTCCCTTCGCCCGCGCGCCGAATCGCGTCGTAGCCCTGTGCGAGCTTCGCCAGCCCGGGTGCGTCGCCCGATAGGGAATTGGAGAGTGCCTTCATCGCGACGAGCGAATCTGCCACGCGCTCCTCGTCCTTCTGGAAAGAGGCATCGCCGATCAGGTCAGCAGGCTTTCGGGCGGTCTGCGTCTTCACAAGCACGACGAGTTCTTCGACGGACATCGAGCCCGTGCCGACAGCGTCGGTCACCGCACGTGCCACGACGTGAAACGTGAGTTCGTCGAGCGAGACCACCACGCCCTTGTTTGCCACGTAGGCGCGCGCGGATTCCTTGAGGTCGGCGGGCGGCGCGCCCTGGGGTGCGAAGCTCGCGGCCAGGGAGTTGACGTCCTTGGGCTCGGTGGGCTCAGCGGGCCTCAACAACAAGAATCGAAATAGATCGTTCATGACAACTTGCTCCACGCGCATGGTGCATTGCGATTCAAACGAGTGGTAGCCCTCGTCCAGTTGGCGTTGACATGCTTCGACGCACTGCGACGCCTAACGCCATGAGTGCATGGGAGGCTCGGCTGCGGAAGGCATCAACTCGATTTGCGCCAGTTGAGCTTGACGACGTGGTCGTTCTCCTGGGCGGGTTCCGACAGTGTCGCGCCGCCGGTGCCGGTCATCGTGATGAGCGAGGCGCCGCTGAGATTGTCGATGTTCCCTGCGCCGCCCGCGATGCACTCGTCGAAGTAGCACGCGACATAGTCGGTGAGGTTGGCAACCGATCCGCCGACGGTGGGGCGCTCGACGATCCACTCGGCCACGTTGCCGGTCAGCGTGGTGCCGCGCGGCGGGGTGATCTCGAAGCGGGTACCGACGCCCTCCGACTGGTTGCTGAAGTAGACGATGGCGTGGCTGGTCGTGTCGGCGCAGATCAGGCAATACATGACGTCGCCTGCCGAGACGGGCAGGTTGTTGATTTTCACCTCGCCCGCCGGAAACCATTCCCACCACGTGTAGACCTGCTCGGCCGTGATGAAGAGGATTTTCGTGATCTGGGTTTCCGTGCCCGCCTGCAGCACGTCGTTGGAGTTCCACCCGTCGATGCCGACCCACTCCGAGGCGTAATAGGCGCCGTCGGACCTGGTGTTCGGACTCGGCACCGTCCACTGGCCGCCCACAAAGCCGTACGGCTTGCCGGCTGGCGAGAAATCCGCCGCGCCGGACCAGTTGTTGGACGTGGCGTTGGACACACCCTGCGAACCGTGTCGCGCGGTGAGGGCGCGCCGGCCGGACCCACGCGCCGGGCCGTGCTTGATGTGTTCGTGATGCTCGAACTCGGGGGCAATCCACAGCTGGGTGCGGGACATCACCCGGTCCCAGAGCGTGCGCAGCCGCGGCTCGGTCTTGGCGTCGGGCCGGCGCGGCAGCCGGTACGCCGCAAGCTGGCGGGCCGTTGCCTTCATCGGATCGAACCTTTCCGGCAGCGGGCCCAGGCCCCGTATCCGAAAACCTTTGCGGGTCAGGGTTTCCGGGACAAACGTTGCCGGTTCCCGCGTCTTCCTGCCGCCCCTGCTTCCACGCTTGCCTGACCTTGCCATGACCTGTCCTCCATTCGGTTGTTGATGGTGTCGGCGGCCCGGGAGTACGGTTCAACGGGCGCCGGCGTTCCGGTTCAGCTCGCTTTCTCACTACGCATCGGGTGCCGTCGGACAGCAGCGGTACTCCTGTGATTTCTCGAGCAGTGCGATCTGCTTCTGCAGCAGCTCGTTCTCGAGCTTTTTGCGCTCGAGGTCGAGTTCGATGGATTTCAGCCGCGTGGCCTCGCACACGTTGCAGTCATCGAGGCAGCCCTTGACCAGGATGCCGGGCGTCGGCAGCGAGGATTGCCGCACGAATGAATAGCGCTTCTGCGCGTCGCCGGACACCTTGCCGGTCTTGTCCAGCAGCCCTTGCTGGACCAGTTCCTGTTGCACCTGCTTGAGGGCCTGGACGCGCTCGGCCGCGGCCTGCGCGCGTTCGGCCGCGGTCAGCACGGGAATTTGCAGCCGCAATGCCGTGGCGACGGCGAGCCGGTCGTCGCCGTGTACGCGGGTTGCAGCTTCCAGATAAGTCGCCTGGCGGTTTGCGTCGGTAGAGAGCACGCCGTTCGAGAGCACGCCCACTCCGGTACTGGGCGACAGCGGGTTGGCCGCGACGCGGGTGAAGTCATTGGCGGGGTCGAGATCCCTCATCACCCGCAGGTCGACCGATTCCAGCGTGTAGCTGATCGTCTGGGTCTTGTTGATCTGGTAGAAGAAGAACGTCAATGCGTGGCAGTCGTTGCCGTTCTGGAACTCGCGGGAGGCGGATTCGTAGTGGTCCTGCGATTCGCTCTCGGTGTGCGTGCGGCTTTCGGATTCACCGATCGAGACGCTGGATGCCTTGCGCACGCCCATCTCCGCCGCGCGCGACGAGGACTGCGCGTGCTGGCTGTGTTCGCCGAGGAAGTCCGAGACGGAATTCGAGTCGAAATTGCCGCTCATGCTGGCCGAGCCACCCAGGCCGAAAATGTTCACGCCGGCGTCGGCCTTGCCATCCACGTGCGAATGCGACTGGTTGCTGGAGTGGGCCTCGTCGCGAGAATTCACGTCGAACAGCGAGTCGCTCATCTGCTGCATGTAGAACGACTCCTCCGACGACTGCGAATTGCGATAGCCGAACTTGCTTTCGCTGTCGAAAGTGAATTTGGATCGGCGGTCGGAAGTGAACAGGCGCACTTTCTCGCCCGGCAATAGCGTGGTGGTGTAGAGCAGATCGCCGAGCGCAAGCGGCCCCCGGCAGCGCTTCAGGTGGAAATGCAGCTTGACCTCGACCGGAAGGGCTCGCGGAGGCGCATCTGCGGGCGCCCGTGTGCCGATGGTGGCCGGGTAGGTCAGGCGGTAGTAGAAGTCCAGCTCATCGCAGACGTCGTCCGGGTCGAGCCTCGGGCAGCATGGTGGTGTCGGTTTCTTGGTGTCGGTCTGGGCGGCCATCGCGAATTCCCCGTCAGCGGTTGGAATCGACTGGTTCGTGAACTACGTACTTCGTCGGAAAATGCCTTTCTTGAGCAGGCCGGTGACGTCTCTGGCATCCACGGGTTGGACGGCACGGCCGGCGGCGAATTGATAGGCGCGCCCGGTGGCCAGGCCACGCACCACGATCGGAGCCGCACCGAGATAGCGGATCGGCACGTTGGCGCGAAGCGCGGCATCGCCGGTCACGCGCGCGATGCCAACCCCCGCGACGCGCGGCGCCTTTGGCGTCTGGATCGCATGGCTAGCCCTCAGTGCCGCCCTGCCCTGACCGCAACACGACATGCTCGTTGTTCTCCGGAAAAGGGGGTGGCTCTACTTGCAGTGCGGTGCGTTCCGAACCCAGGCGCTCCAGCAGGCACGCCGCACCGGAAATGGCCAGCCATGCCGGTATCCATGCCAGCGCCGGACCGGTGACGATGAAAGTGAAGGGAATGGCGATCCAGAGCGAAAGACATTGGAAACAATCCATCAATATTCCCAGCACGCCGGTCCCGAACTTCGATCGCAGCTTCAGGACCAGGTCCGCTGGGCCGTCTTCCTCCGCGATCAGGTGCGTCACCCGCCAGGTTCCCAGTGTGGCCAGCGCGAGTGCGAACCATGGGTCGATGGCGTTCACGATGCTTTCGACTCGCGTTGGCCTGCCGTTTCACTGCCCGTGTCATCACCGTCGCCCGTCTCAATCCACCCCGGCCGTCGCACGCGGCGGTGGACACACGCCGGGACACAGGTCCGGGCGCAGCACGGTGAACGAAAGCTCGAACTGGTTGTAGTGAGTGACGCTCGAGTCCGCGCAACCGTTGGCGGTGCGCTTCCATGCCCACGGCCGGATCAGCGGCACGAATTCCATCTGGAACGGCGAGCGCTGCGGCCTTGCGCCCGCGGTCCCGGGGACGGTCGAACCGGGCGCACTTCCCCCGCGCACTATCGCAACGCGCAGATCCAGGTCGGACTTGTATTTCTCGTGCGGAACCCGTCTCGGATCGAGCTCCCCGGTGATCCTGGCCATGGGCTCCTCCCTTGTTGCGCATCGCTCGATCGGAGGGCGAGCATGCGACAGGGCAAGTCCGCGTGGTTAGAACCAAGCTGCGCTCGAATGGGACGATTCTGCGCCGCGTGCAGCAGGCGGCATCGCCTACGAGGGTAGCGTGCGTGGCTGGAAGTGCCGCTGGTACTGGGTCGCGGGGATGCCGACGAAGCGACGGAACATGCGTCCGAAATGTGACAGGTCGTTGAAGCCGACCGCGTACGCGACCTGCGAGATCGATGCCTCGGGTTCGGCCAGAAAGTCACGCGCCTTGGCGATGCGGTACTGCAGCAGGAAGCGGCGGAACGACAGTCCGTGTTCGCGATGGAAGGCCCGGCTGAATTCGGATTCGGACAGGTGACAAAGTCCGGCCACCATCTCGATCCGGACCGGCTCCCCGTAGTGCTCGCTGATCCAGGCGACGGCCGCCGCGGTCTGGCGCGCTGCGATCAATGGTCTGCGCAAGTGCCCGGCGGGCGCGATCAAGTCAGGCGGAAATGGATCGTTCTGCTGTCCGCTGTACGGCGCGGATTCGGCGGCGTGCGTCAGGCCTTCGATCAGGCGCGCCAGCGTCCCGGTGGTGACCGGCTTCACCCTGTAGTCCCAGACCCGAGAGCGAAACGCCCACACCGCGAGTGCCTCGGAGTGGGATTCGGTGAACATCAGCACGGGCAGCGCCGGGAACTCGCGCCTCACCAAGGGCACCGCGCGCAAGCGTCCCTGGTCGGGGTAGTCGTATTCGATGCAGAAGAACCGTGGCCGGTGTTCCGCAACAGCGCCGTGGATTTGATCGAGGCGGGTGATCCGCAGAACGTCGCAGTGCGGCTTGGCATCCGGGCAGAGGCCACGTTGCTGCGGCACGCAGCGAAAATCCATCCAGACGGCTCGCGGGGTCACCATGCCTGCACCTGCACGCATCCGGCCCCCTGATGTTCCTGCTTCGCTACCGGTCTCGCAGACCGGCTGCGCGATCGGAATGGTACGCTACTGGCGGCAAAAGCGCTGGATCAGGCCGGCGCCACGCCTGCGGGATGGAATCTGTTGCGACGGGGCGCCCCCGGTTTCGCGCGCGTCGGCGCTCCGTAATACTTGGCGGATGATGAAAGTAGTCGATGACCCTGCAGCCTCCGCGCTGCTCGGCGCGGACGGGCCGTTCGCGCACGAGGTGCCGAACTTCGCGCCGCGCGAGACGCAGCAGCGGATGGCCGATGCGGTGGGCGAAGCGATCGAGACGCATGACGCGCTGGTGGTCGAAGCGGGCACCGGCACCGGCAAGACGTTCGCGTATCT
>JAICIW010000019.1 GCA_025928735.1 Rhodanobacteraceae bacterium
GCGGCGCGGTGCTCGACCTCGCGGGCGAACCGCTTCGCTACAACACCAAGGATTCGCTGTTGAATCCGGAGTTCCTCGCGCTCGGCGACCGCTCGGTGGATTGGATAGCCAGGCTCGGGCTGCGCCCGTGACCGGCAGCCATCGCGATGGCATCGCGGAACTGCTCGCGATCATGGCCCGCCTGCGCAATCGCGAACATGGTTGCCCGTGGGACGTCGCGCAGACGTTCGATACGATTGCGCCGTACACCATCGAGGAAAGCTACGAAGTCGCTGATGCGATCGATCGCAAGGATTACGCGGCGCTGAAGGACGAATTGGGTGACCTGCTGCTGCAGGTGGTGTTTCACGCGCGCATGGCCGAGGAACAGGGGCTGTTCGGCTTCGCCGATGTGGTCGACGCGATCAACGCCAAGCTGGTGCGCCGGCACCCGCACGTGAAATGGGGTGACACGAAAGGGGGTCAGGTTCACTTTCCTGGAACGGACGCGGGTGACGCCAATCCTTCCAAAAATGAACCCGACCTCAGCTCACCTGACCCCGTTTCGTGGGAAGACATCAAGCGCGCCGAGCGTGCGGCTGCTGGTGACAAGGACACCAGCGCGCTGGCCGGCGTGTCCCACGGCCTGCCTGAATGGAAGCGCGCGCTCAAGTTGTGCGAGCGCGCCGCCACGGTCGGCTTCGACTGGCCCGGTCCGGAACCGGTGCTGGACAAGTTGCAGGAAGAGGCTGCCGAGGTGCGCGCGGAATTCGCGGTGGGCGCGGGTCACGATCGCCTGATGGACGAGATCGGTGACGTGGCGTTCGTGCTGGTGAATCTGGCGCGCCACGCCAAGGTCGATTTTTCGGCCGCGTTGCGCCACGCCAACGCCAAATTCGAGCGCCGCTTCCGGCGGATGGAATCGCTCGCCGCTGCGGCGGGCGAAACGCTGAATAGCAAGTCGCTGGCAGAGCAGGATGCGCTGTGGAATCGGGCGAAGGCTGAGGAGCGGTAGAAGCACGTGTTCCTTTTGCTCGTCATCCCGGGCGCGACGAAGTCCTGGAAGGTGGGCAAATCACAGGTTCCCCGGATAGGCCGCAAGTCACGCGACTTTGGGCACATGGAGAGTTGCGAGGGGCGACTCTATGCTTGCAAGCATCCACCGCGAGGGCGGTGATGCCGGAGAGTCGTCATGCGCAAACCCATCCTTCTGCTCGCAGGCGCGTCCCTGCTCGCAGTGTCGTTCGCAGCCGGCGCGGCGGAGCAGTGCCGCTACAGCGCGCCGCGCAACGCCGAGCTCGACGCCGCGGGGTTGAAACAATTGTCGGTAGAGATCGGCCCCGATGATCTGACGATCCATGGCGAGGCCGGGCTCACCAAAATCGTGGTGACGGGCACCGCCTGCGCGTCGGAAGAAAAGTGGCTTCAGGGCATCAAGATCGAAACGGCACGCCATGGCGACACCGCCAGCATCGTCGCGGACGACGGTGACCGCGGCGTAGTCATTTCCCTGTTCGGGAATTCGTACGCCTACCTCAAGCTGGACGTGCGCGTGCCGCAATCGCTGGCCGTGAAGCTGAAGGAAGGTTCGGGCGATGCTCAGGTCAACGGGGTGGCATCGCTCGATGCCACGCTGGGCTCGGGCGATTTGAAGGTGAACGGTATTGCCGGCGAACTCGCGCTCCGCGTTGGCTCGGGCGATGCGATTGCGAGCGATGTCGGCAGCTTGAACGTTTCCAGCGTCGGTTCCGGCGACGTGAGCGTGAACGGCGTGCGCGGCGAGGCGCATGTCGGCGGCGTCGGCTCGGGTGATCTTGGCCTGCGCAATGTCACCGGCAACGTCGCGCTCGGCTCGGTCTCATCCGGCGACGCGAAAATGACCGGCGTGGGCGGCAGCATCAAGGTCGACAGCGTCGGCTCGGGCGACTTGGTGATCCGCGACGTCAAGGGCAATGTCTCGGTGGGATCGATTGCGTCGGGCGAAGCGAGCATCGAGCAGGCCGGCGGCAGCGTGCATGCCGACAGCCTTGGTTCGGGCGATTTCGGCGCGGACGGCGTGGGCGGCGATTTCACGGTCGGCTCGGTCGGCAGCGGCGACGTCCACCACCACAGCGTCAAGGGCAAGGTGAGCGTGCCGCGCGACGACGATTGAAAAAAAGCCTGCCGCGGGCGTTGCCGCCGCGGCAGGAACAACCGGCGGGCGGGAAGGGAGTTCCGCCCGCTGCATCCTCACTCGTGGACGTCACGCATACGTCACCCGTGAAACCGGCGGTCGTTGCTCCGCCGCCCATGACAACGCGCCTGCACGCCGATCGGTTGACCCGCGCCCGGCGATTCCCCGTGGCGACGGACATGTTCGACTTGGCCGCGGCCCTCCTGCTTTCACGCGACAATCACCTTCGTGTCGGCACATTGCACAGCCGTGTACGCGGCGTGAGGACGGTTTCCACGAGGGGCAGCCATGAACGAATTCGAGCGCGAAAAACAGACCGGCATGGTGCTGCTGGTCGAAGACAACAGCGGCATCGCCGAGATGGTGGGCGAGTTCCTCGAACGCCGCGGCTACGCCGTCGATTTCGCGGGGGACGGCGTCAGCGGCCTGCACCTGGCGGTCACCGGAAGCTACGACGTGATCGTGCTGGACCTGATGCTGCCCGGCATGGATGGTCTGGACGTGTGCCGGAAACTCCGCGGCGAGGCCAAGAAGGCCACCCCGGTGCTGATGCTCACCGCGCGCGACACGCTGGAAGACAAGCTGATCGGCCTCGACGCCGGCGCCGACGATTATCTCGTCAAGCCGTTCGAGCCGCGCGAACTGGAGGCGCGCATCCGCGCCCTGATCCGTCGCGAGCGGCGGCAGGTTTCCAGCGAGGTGTATCAGGTTGGCGACCTGACGCTGGATACCGCGACGCTGCGCATCGTGCGCGACGGCGAGGAACTGCAGGTGTCGCCGATCGGCTTGAAGCTGCTCACGATCCTGATGCGGGAATCGCCGCGCGTGGTGTCGCGCCATGACATCGAACGCGAAATCTGGGGTGACACGCTGCCCGACTCCGACACGCTGCGTTCGCATCTTTACAACCTGCGGCGCGTGGTCGACAAGCCGTACGCGCGCCCGCTGCTCCACACCATCCACAGCGCCGGCTATCGCATCGCCGACCTCGACGAGGAGGCCGCGGCGTCGGCATCCACCGCTTGAACGGCTCGTGATCCTCACGCCCTCGAACGCGCGCGCAGGAGGCACGCGCGGAGATTTTTCGTCATGCAAGTGTCATTCCGGTAGGCCCGCCCCATGGCCAGATACGCCAGCATCGGCCAACGCTTCTGGGTGATGTTCTCGCTGTGGGTGGCGGCCATAAGCGTCGTCACGGCACTGGGCGTGTATGCCGCCGCCAATTCCAGTCGCCAGGCCATCGCGCGCCAGGAGCTGGAACGCGAGACCCAGTATTACGACCAGCAGTTGGCGCGCAATCCCGACGCGCCGCTTCCCGACACTTGGTTGCTCCGTGGCTTCCGTCGCGCACCGGGACAATCCGATGCCGCCATACCGCAGGAACTGCGCGGGCTCGATCTCGGCTACCACCAAGTCCGTCTGGCCGATGGCACCCTCGGCACGGTGCTGGTGTCCGACGACGTGCGCGGCCGGATGTACCTGCTGTTCAACAACGACCGGCCCAACAACGTGGTGATGCTGTTCGGGTTGATCCCGGTGGTGCTGGTGGTGCTGATCATTTACTTCGCGACCTGGTTGACCTACCGCGCGTCGCGCAAGGCCCTGTCGCCGGTGATCGCGCTGGCCAAGGTGGTACGGCGCTGGAATCCCGACCATCCCGAACCCGAGTCGCTCGCGCCCCGCAACCTGCCGGCGGCCTCCGACAGTGACGTCGAGGTGCTGGTCACCGCGTTGTACAACTTTGCCAACCGGCTGGAAGCTTTCGTCGAGCGCGAACGCAATTTCACCCGCGACGCCAGCCACGAACTGCGCACGCCGCTCACCGTGATGAAGATCGCGGTCGACGTGCTGGCCGACGAAGACATGAGCCCGTTCGCGCAACGCTCGCTGGCGCGCATCCGGCGTTCGGTACGCGAAATGGAGGCGCTGATCGAAACCTTCCTGGTGCTGGCGCGCGAATCGGATACGGGCCTGCGCGACGAGGATTTCCTTGCCAACGACGTGGTCAGCGCCGAGGTCGCGCGTTATCGCGAATTGCTGGCCGGCAAACCGGTGCAACTGGAACTGGTCGAGCACGCGCGGTTTGCCCTGCACGCGCCACCGCGGGTGTTCGCGGTGATGATCGGCAATTTGATCCGCAACGCCTGCCTCTACACCGAGCGCGGCAGCGTCACCATCGAGGTGGAAGCGGACAGCGTGCGTGTAGTCGACACCGGCAGCGGTATGAGCGAGGAAGACCTCGAGCGCGCGTTTCAGGCGTTCTATCGCGGCAGCCGCACGGGCGGTACCGGCCACGGCATCGGACTTGCGATCGTGCGCCGCATTGCCGACCGTTACGGCTGGCAGGTCGACCTGGAAAGCGCGCTGGGGCGGGGCACCGTCGCCATCGCGCAGTTCCCCGCCGCCCAGCCGCCCGACGCCGCGTTGCCCGGTCCGCCGGAGCCGACGCAAATCGCGGACGCCGAATCCGGCAGGTGATCGGTGAGCGCCGGCGCGTGAACTTGCGCCGATGCGGGTTCGCGCGTCACCATGACCGTTCTTTCGTTGCGGTGAATCCACGAAGCGAATGGCGAAGTTGGAATGGCGCATTACCAGACATTGAACGATGGCATCGTATGCATCGATACGGAGCAGCATCGCCCGCAGATGGCGGCGTGTTATCTGATCGGAGACGACGGGCATTACGCGTTCGTCGAAGCGGGCACCAGTCTTTCCGTGCCGGGCCTGCTGCAGACATTGGAAGCACTCGGCATCGAACGCGGCGCGGTCGATTACGTGATGCCGACGCACGTGCACCTCGACCACGCCGGCGGTGCGGGCGCGCTGTTGCGCGAGTTGCCGAACGCGCGGCTGGTGATCCATCCGCGCGGTGCGCGTCACATGATCGATCCTTCGCAATTGATCGCCGGCGCGACCGCTGTGTACGGACCCGAGGCGATGCGCGCCACCTACGGCGAAATCCTGCCGGTGCCCGAATCGCGTGTCGTGGTGGCCGACATCGCATCCGATCGTGACTTCGAATTGATGCTGGGCGCGCGACGCTTGCAATTCATCGATGCGCCGGGCCACGCACGCCACCACTACGCGATCTGGGATGAAACGAGCCGCGGCTGGTTCACCGGGGACGTGTTCGGGCTGGTGTATCGCGAATTCGACACGGCCGACGGCAATTATTTGATCCCGACCACCAGCCCGGTGCAGTTCGATCCGGGGGCTTGGAATGCGACGCTGGACCGCCTGCTCGAACGTTCGCCCGCGCACGTTTACCTGACCCATTACGGACGCGTGGATGCGGTGAGGGCACTGGCAAAAGATTTGCGCGAAGGCCTTGTCGCATATCAACGGATCGCACGCGCGAATGCAGGCGCGCCCGATTGCCATGCGCGCCTTCGCTCCGCTCTGATGGATTATCACCTCGGTCAATTGCGCGAACGCCGCCACCCGATGGCCGAAGCACGGGCGCGCGAATTGCTGGACATGGACGTGGAAATCAACACGCAAGGGCTGGAAGTCTGGCTGGATCGCCAGCGCGGCTGACCGGACGCGTCATCCGCGAAGCAGGCGCTCCGCTAGACGGCACGTTCACCCGCCGCACACTGGCAGTTGCCGCACGGACGCGGGCAGCGGAAATGGAGTTCCCATCACGTATCAGCAATCCACGGTTTCGCTCGAAGATGCACGCCGCACGAGCTGCCGACCAGGGGCCTTGCCGAGAAGGCGCAACCGGAAAAGCCGTTTTACGGCATCCAGGTTTCCAATCACGGGCGCGTGATGATTTTTCCCGGCGGCATTCCATTGAAGCAGGACGTCCAGTGCGTCGGCGCGGTGGGTGTCAGTGGCGGCGACAACCAGCAGAACCAGGCCGTCGCCGAGGCCGCGATTTCGGCGCTCTGACGCACTCGACAGCGCCCGTCGCCATGCATCGTCTCTGCCACGTGCCCTGTCTGTGGGAGTGTCCATTCCGTTCACGGCTTCCGCGCTTGCATCGTGCGCGCACCGAGGATGAATGGCAATCGCTGATGGACCCACCCACGCATCGAAGTTTCACGCCGTCTTTATTGACGCTCATGTTTCAGCAGCGTACGGTGATTTTCGGGAATCGCGTTTTATCCATCGACTAGTTGTCCATCGGCAAGGAGGCCGATCAACATGAAAAGGATTTCGCTGCTTTCCGTCCTGCTTGTTCTCCCCGTCACCGCGCTGGCTGCGAATCCGCAGGTTTCCTCGCAGGACCGCAGTTGGTTCATCGCCGCGCATCAAAGCAATCTCGCGGAAATCAGTGGCGGCAATCTCGCGGCCGAGAAGGGCCACACCGACGCCGTGCGCAAGGCCGGCCGGATGTTGACCCAGGATCACGCGGAGCTGGACTCCCAACTTCGTCCGGTCGCGCAGGAACTGGGGGTGAATTTGCCGGCCAAGCCGAACGCGGCACAGCAGCAGCAGGCCAAGGAACTCAAGAGCCTGTCCGGCACCCGGTTCGACCAGACCTGGACCCACGATCAGGCCGACGGGCACGTCAAGGCGATCGAATTGACCGAGCGTGAAATCCAGAACGGGTCGGTGGCGCAGGTAAAGCAGCTTGCGCAGTCGACATTGCCCGTGCTGAAAAAACACCTCAATACGCTTCAGCAGCAGACCTCGACCGAAACCAGCGGCGTCCACTGACGCAAACATCGCTGGCGCGATTCATGCGTTCGGCCGACAGAAACGCCGGCCGCGGATGCCAAGGAGGCATCGATGAAAACACTCGTCCTCGCGATGGCCGTTTCCGCTGCCCTGTTCGCGACGGCAAGGGCGCGCGCGCAAACGAATCCAGTCCCGGCCCCCTCTGCCGACAATGCGGCCGCGCAATCCGCGGCCGGCCAAAGCCTGCTGCAACTCGAGAATAACCCCGCCGACTGGCCCATGCCGGCCAAGAACTACGCGGGCACGCGCTTCAGCGGGTTGAAACAGATCACCGCCGGCAACGTGAAAAACCTCACGATGGCGTGGACGTTTTCGACCGGCGTACTGCGCGGACACGAGGCGGCGCCGTTGGTGATCGGCGACACGATGTACGTGATCACGCCGTGGCCGGACATCGTGTACGCGCTCGATCTTTCGAAGGACGGCGCGATCAAGTGGGTGTTCAAGCCGCATCCTTCGCGCGCGTCGCAGGGCGTTGCCTGCTGCGACGTCGTGAATCGCGGCGTGGCGTATTCGGACGGCAAGATTTTCTTCAACACACTGGACGACCACACCATCGCCGTGGACGCCAGCAGCGGCAAGCAGATCTGGGATACCAAGCTCGGCGACATCAATCATGGCGAAACCATGACGATGGCGCCGCTGGTGGTGAAGAACCACGTGCTGGTGGGCGTCAGCGGCGGCGAACTCGGCGTGCGCGGCTGGCTGAAGTCGCTGGACACCAACACCGGCAAGGTGCAGTGGACGGCGTATTCGACGGGACCGGACAAGGACGTGCTGATCGGCAAGGATTTCAATCCGCCGTATCCCGAAGACAAGGGTCCGAACCTTGGTGAAACCAGTTGGCCCAACAAGGCCGCATGGATGATCGGCGGTGGGCCGGTGTGGGGCTGGATCACCTACGACCCGAAGCTCGACCTCATCTATTACGGCACCGGGAACCCGGGTCCGTGGAATTCCTACCAGCGTCCCGGCCTCAACTTCTGGACCTGCACGCTGTTCGCGCGCGACCCCGACACCGGCATGGCGAAATGGGCGGTGCAGTGGAATCCGCACGACACGCACGATTACGACGGCGTCAACGAAAGCGTGTTGGCGAACATCGCCATCGATGGCAAGACGCGCGAGGTGCTGATGCATCCCGACCGCAACGGCTTCATGTACGTGCAGGATCGCACCACCGGCAAGATCATCTCCGCCAACAAGTTCTTCCCCGGCGCCAACACCATCGAGCGGATCAACCTTGAAACCGGCGCGCCGGTGGTGAATCCCGCCAAGGTGCCGCAGCTCGACAAGACCGTCACCAATATCTGCCCGGCTTCCACCGGCGGCAAGGACTGGCAACCGAGCGCGTACTCGCCGCTCACCGGCCTGCTGTACATTCCGCACAACAACGTGTGCCAGGACGAGGAAGTCAGCAAGGTCAGCTACATCGAGGGCACGCCGTACGTTGGCGCCAAGGTGGCGATGAAAGCCGGACCCGGCGGCTATCGCGGGGCATTCTCGGCCTACGATCCGGTGCACGCGAAAATCGTGTGGTCGGACCACGAGAACTTTCCCGTGTGGAGCGGCGCGCTGGTCACCGCGGGCGGCGTCGCGTTCTACGGCACCATGGATCGCTGGTTCAAGGCGGTCGATGCGAAAACCGGCAAGCTGTTGTGGAAGTTCCGGGTGGGTTCGGGCATCAACGGCCAGCCGATCGCGTATCGCGGGCCGGATGGCCGCGAATACATTGCGGTGCTCGCGGGCGTGGGTGGATGGTCGGGCGCGGTGGTGGCCGGCGATCTCGACCCGCGCAATCCCTATGGCGCGCTCGGTTTCGTAGGCGTCACCCAGGATCTGCCCGATTACACCGCGAAAGGGGGCACGCTGTACGTGTTCGCATTGCCGAAGGCGGGAGGCTCGCCGTGATGGGCGCGATGCTCCGAATCATGTTCAAGGCGTCACGCGTTTTGCTCCTGCCCCTTCGAGGCGGAGACCGGAAGGGGGCTTTCAGAAGCGTTTACTCGGCATGTTTGGCCGCGTTGCTGGTACCCGCCACCGCCTTTGCGCAAACCCACACCCAATACCCCGGCGCGGCTCCCGCGTCATCGGACAAGCCGCTGCGGGTGTGCGCCGATCCCAACGACCTGCCATTTTCCAATCGCGCGGGGCAGGGTTTCGAAAACAAGCTGGCCGCGATGCTGGCGCAATCGACGGGTCAGACCGTCAGCTATACCTGGGCCGCCCAGCAGAAGCAATTCCTGCGCGACACGCTCGATGCCGGCAAGTGCGACGTGGTGATGGGCTTGCCGACCGACGATCATGAACGCGGCGTACTCACCACCGATCCGTACTACCGTTCCGCTTATGCGCTGGTCTATCGCGCCGACACGCCGTACCAGCTGAATTCGCTGGATGATCCGCGCCTGCGCAAGCTGGAAATCGGCGTGCATGCAACTGGCGACGACTGGGTGGACTTGCCCGGCGGCGCCACGCTCGCACACCGGGGCATCGTCAAGAATGTTCACATCTACAAGCTGTTTTCGGATTTCAGCAAGCCCAGTCCGTCCTCGGACCTGATCGATGCCGTCGCCAACGGCGACGTGGACGTGGCGATCGCGTGGGGACCGATGGCCGGCTATTTCGCCACGCGCGAACCGGTCAGGCTGAAAGTGGTGCCGCTGACCGCGACCGACACCGTCCTGCCGTTCCAGTTTTCGATTTCGATGGCGGTGCGTCACGGCGACACCGCGCTTCGCGACAAGTTGAATGCGTTCCTGCAAACGCATCGCGCCGCGATCCGCGATCTGCTGACGCAATACGGCGTGCCGCAACTCCGTATCACGAATCCGGCGGCGTCCGGATTGCAGGCAAGGCTTGCGCGCAAGGCCGCGTCGGACTGAGCCGCCGCGCGATGTAGCCAAGGAGGGCATGATGAAATCGTTCTGGCTGGTCATCCCGTTGGCGTCCTCGCTTGCGGTGACCGCAATGGGTTTTGCGCAGATGACGACGCCGCAGGTGCAGGGTTCGCCGGCGGAGCAGCTGCAGCACACGCCGGTTTCCGACCTGCACATCGGCGTGCCCGCGCAAATGAAAAATCCGTACGCAGGCGATCGCAATGCATGGATGCAGGGCAAGAAGCTGTTCACGGCCATGAATTGCGCGGGCTGCCACGCGCCCGGCGGCGGCGGCGGGATGGGGCCCGCGTTGTCGGACGACCAATGGATCTACGGCGGCAGCCCCGGCGACATCTACCTGAGCATCCTGCACGGCCGTCCCAACGGCATGCCGCAGTGGGGCACCGCGTTGCCGCCCAAGGCGATCTGGGAACTGGTCACCTACGTGGAAACGTTGTCGCAGCCCAATCCGGAATTCGAACCGAACACGCGGCTCGGCATGCACCCGATGCCCGGCAACACACCGCATCCCGCTTCCGAACCGGTCCCGCCGCGCCTGCCCGTGCATGCCAAGCCGGTCCCCAAGCCGCCGTACCCTGCGCCGGCAATCAGCCCAAGCGTGAAGACTCCCGCGGCGCCGGCTTCGACCACCGGCGGCCACTGATGCGCCGTCCCTTCGCCATCGCATTGCTGATCGCGCCGGTGCTCGCGCACGCGGGGCCCATGACCTACATGGTCTCGCACGGCGCAGCGGCGAATCCCATCACCAAGCTCGGCTGGGGATTGCTCGGCCTGTCAATCTTCGTCGCGACGTTCATCGCGTTCGCGGTGCTGATCGGAATCTGGTGGAAGCGTGGCGACGGCGGCTACGACAACCGTGGCTGGCCGGTGTTGTCGCACGGTCGCAACGGGCTGCCGTGGCTGACGATCGGCGTGCCGATCTCGATCGTGCTGTTGCTGCTGTCGGCGATCTGGACGTTCTATGTGCTGGGCGTGGCCGCGGCGGCGCCGGGGCATCCGAAGATCACCCTGCAGGTGACGGGCCACCAGTGGTGGTGGGAGGTGCGCTACTCGTATGCCGGCGCACCGCAGCGGACATTCGAGACCGCCAACGAAATCCACATTCCGGTCGGTGTGCCGGTGGAAGTGCATCTCACCAGCGCCGACGTGATCCATTCGTTCTGGGTGCCGCAGCTCGCCGGCAAGACCGACACCATCCCGGGCCAGATGAATCATGCGTGGCTGGAAGCCGACAAAGCTGGCGTGTATCGCGGACAGTGCACCGAGTTCTGCGGCCTGCAGCACGCGCACATGGCGTTGTACGTGGTCGCGCAACCGCAAAAGGCATTCGACGCGTGGTGGGTACACCAGTTGCAGCCGGCCACGGCATCGCCATCGGGCCTCGCGGGCGAGGGCGAAACCACGTTCAACGCGCGCTGCGCGATTTGCCACAGCGTGCGCGGCAAGCCCGGAAGCATGGGCGTGCTGGGCCCCGATCTCACGCACCTGATGACCCGCGGCACCATCGCAGCCGGCACGTTGCGCAACACCCCGGGCAACCTCGCCGCGTGGGTCAGCGATGCGCCCGCGCAGAAGCCGGGCGTGGACATGCCCGCCGAAAACCTGACCGGCCCGCAGTTGCAAGCGCTGCTGGCCTACCTGCAGACGTTGAAGTGATCGACCGGCAAGGACGCCACCATGGCAGCGAACCCAACCTTCAAGACACCGGTGATTGCGCAGCCCACCGGGGAACTCCGCGGAAAGATGGAGGGTATGTGGTCGGACCCGCCGGGCCTCTATGGTTGGCTGGGAACCACGGACCACAAGAAGATCGGCAAGCGTTATCTCGTCACCGCGTTCGTGTTCCTGATGGTCGGTGGCATCGAGGCGCTGGGCATGCGCCTGCAACTCGCGCAACCGAACGAGCATCTGCTGTCGCCGGGACTGTACAACCAGTTCTTCAGCATGCACGGCTTCACGATGATTTTTCTCTATTCCTTGCCGATCCTTTCCGGCTTCAGCAATTATTTGTGGCCGCTGATCCTCGGCACGCGCGACATGGCGTTTCCGCGCCTGAACGCATTCACCTACTGGGTATTCGTGCTGGCCGGCATTTTCCTCTACATCGGTTTCTGGGGCGGCAAGGGCACCGACGTCGGGTGGTTCAACTACGTGCCGTTGGCCGAGCGGCAGTACAACCCGGACTGGAATGTGGACGTTTATTCGCTGGGAATGATCTTCCTCGGCGTCTCCACCACCGCAGGCGCGGTGAATTTCATCGCCACCATGTTCCGGACGCGCGCGCCCGGCATGTCGATCAGCCGTGTGCCGATCATGATCTGGGGCACTCTGGTGGCGAACATCGGCATCCTGTTCGCGGTGCCTGCGGTGAGCCTGGATTTTCTGATGCTGTGGCTGGATCGCCGCTTCGGCACGCAGTTCTTCAACCCCGCGACAGGCGGACGTCCCTTGCTGTGGCAACACCTGTTCTGGATTTTCGGGCACCCGTGGGTATACGCGATCGTGTTGCCGGCGATGAGCATTGTTTCGCAGGGGCTGCCCGTGTATTGCCGCCGGCCGCTGGTCGCGCATTCGGCGGTGGTGCTGGCGACGATCCTCACGATGGTGCTGGGCTTCGGCGTGTGGGTGCACCACATGTTTTCGACGGGCTTGCCGGTGATCGCGATGGGGTTCTTCGCCGCGGCGAGTTTCGTGATCGTGATTCCTTCCGCGGTGTCGGTGTTCGCGTGGGTCGCGACGATCTGGACCGGGCGGCCGGTATTCACCACCGCGTTCAAGTTCTTTGCAGCCGAAATCGTGCTGTTCGTGATCGGCGGCGTGTCGGGTTTCATGACCGCCGCGGTGCCGCTGGACTGGCAGCTCACCGACACCTATTTCGTGGTGGCGCACATCCATTACGTGCTGATTGGCATCAACGTGTTCCCGGTGGTGGGTGGCATCTATCACTGGTTCCCGAAGATGACTGGCCGGATGATGAGCGAGCGGCTGGGCTGGTGGAATTTCTGGCTGATGTTCATTGGCTTCAACCTCGGTTTCTTCCCGATGCACATCTCCGGCCTCGAAGGCATGCCGCGCCGTATCTACACCTACCCCGCGAACATGGGCTGGGGCGACTTGAACCTCGTCACCACGATCGGCGCGTTCGTGTTCGCGCTGGGCGTGCTGCTGTTCGTGATCAATGTCATCCGCAGCCGCTTTGTCGGCGAAAAGGCGCCGGCCAATCCGTGGGATGCGCCGACGCTTGAATGGGCCACCGAATCGCCGCCGCCCAGCTACAACTTCGCGGTGATTCCGCGGGTCGCCACGTTGCATCCGTTGTGGGAAGAGCGCCTCGACGGGAGCCGGCAAAGCTTGCTGGACGAAGGCGCGGTGCTCGATGACGAGCACGAGATCCCCGCCACCACGGCGCTGGATGCCGAGCCCGACGCGATCATGAAGATGCCGCACACGACGCTGGCGCCGGTTTCGCTGGCGCTGCTTATCGCGGGCACGTTCGTCGGCTTGCTGATGTCGATGTGGTGGGTGGCGGCGGCTTGCCTGCTGGCGATGATCCCGGCGCTGTTGTGGTGGTTCTGGCCGAGGCCGGAAATGGGTTGGGCCGAGAGGGCGCGTCCATGACCGCGTACGACGAACGCACGCTGCCGCGCCCGCTGCCGATCGGGCCTGCGGGCTATCGCACGCCCGGGTGGTGGGGCGTGCTGGCGTTGATCGGCACCGAAGCCGCGGTGTTCGCGTACCTGATCTTCAGCTATTTCTATCTGCAGTCGCAGACCTCCCAGCCCTGGCCGCCCAGCGGACTGCCGCCGCTGCGCTGGTCCGCGCCGAGTACCGCGATCCTGCTGGTCAGCGCGGCCACCATGTGGTGGGCCGAGCGGGGCATGCGCTTGGGCAAGCTGATCCGGTTGTATTCCGGGTTGATCCTGACGCTGCTGCTGGGCGTCGCCTACATCGTGCTGCAGTGCTTCGATTGGCGTGGCGAGCCGTTCCTCGCCAACAGCGGCGCGTACGGTTCGCTGTTCTATGCGATCACCGCGTTCCACGTGCTGCATACCGCAGCGGGCGTGCTGATCGTGGCGGCGATCGCCGGCTGGTGCGCGCTGGGCTACATCACGCCGCGGCGCAATTCCGCGGTCACGGTGGTCGCGCTGTACTGGTATTTCGTGGTGGCGGCGTGGATCGCGGTGTTCGTCACGCTATACCTGCTGCCGTGGATCACGCCGCACGGAGGCCCGCCATGAATGTCGTCACGCCCACCAATCCACCCGAAGTCGTGCGCCTGCCGGTCGGGCCCGCGCTGACTTTCGCGGTGTTCGGCGCGCCCGCGGCGTGGCTGCTGCAACTCATCGTCAATTACGCATTGTCCGCGCACGCCTGCTATCCGCTCAGCGTGCCGCTGGTGACGCCCGCGTGGCCGCGCTTGTGGTGGTGGCTGATCGGCATCGATGTGGCCGCGGTCTTGATCGCGGGCGGCGCGCTGCTGACGGCGTGGCGCAGCCATGTCGCGTGGCGCGGCGTGGACCCGCGCAGTCCGGGCGAGCTCCGCAACCGCTTCATCGCGCACTGGTCGGTGCTGACCAGCGCGCTGTTTTCGATCGCGGTGGTGTTCACGATCGTGATGTTGTTCATCGAGCCTGTTTGCAATCATTGAGTTAGTGACGGACATGGCTCCAAAGCCGACAATTTCAGAATCGTCATTCCGGGGCCGCGCGCAGCGCGGAACCCGGAACCCAGTGACGTTGCACAAAAGTCGCTGGGTTCCGGATCGCGGCTTCGCCGCGTCCGGAATGACGACATTGGGTGACGCAGCATGTCGCAGATATTGATGGACTGGAGCTTCGAACCGTGGCTGCTGGCGTGCATCGTCGTGGCGGTGGTGCCGTACGCGTTGGGCATGCGCCAGATGGGCGCGCAGCGCGGCGCGATCCTGGGGCGCTGGCGCGCGATTTCGTTCTTGGTCGGCCTGTTCGTGTTGTTGCTCGCGCTGGTTTCGCCGCTGGACGCGGTGGCCGACGATCTTTTTTCCGCGCACATGTTCCAGCACATGCTGTTGCTGCTGGTGATTCCGCCGCTGCTGGTGTACGGGCGTCCCGTGATCACCTGGCTGTGGGCGTTCGATTTGAACGGGCGACGTGCGCTCGTGCGCGGATGGAAACGC
>JAICIW010000105.1 GCA_025928735.1 Rhodanobacteraceae bacterium
ACGCCGCGTAATCCGACGAACGGTGTCGAACCAGCCATAGCCCGAGCAACGCCAGCAGCAGACCGCCGATGCCGCCAGCCAGCCCGACCACACCGGATTCGGTCAGCAACTGCGCGAACAACGCGCGTTTGGAAGCACCCAACGCGCGCCGCACGCTGAGTTCACCCGAACGGCGCAGGAACTTCGCCAGCATCAGCCCTACGGTGTTGACCAGGCACACCAGCAGGAAGCCGAGCGCGAGCCATGCCTGCAGGCGCACATCGCTCGGCACCACGCCGTTGTAATCCAGCCACTGCATCAGGTTGCGCAACTTCACGTTCGGCGCGCGCTGGAAACGCCCCAACGCCTTCTGCTCTTCCGAGTAATGGGCGAGGAATTGCTTGTACGCGGCAGCCTTGGCCGGCGTGTCCAGTTCCACCCAGTACTGCAGCCACACGCAGGTCGCCGATGGATAGATACCACCCGCGCCGCCGGTGCCATTGCCCCAGCAATCATTGGAGCCGTTGTGGTCATAGTGCAGCTCAAGCGCGGTCTGCAGCGGAATGAATACCTGGTCGTAGTAGTTGTACGAGCCCGTGGTGAGATCGTAGAAATGCGGATTGGGGCGCCAGCCGTCGAGCACGCCGACGATGCGGAACGTGGTGCCGCCGATGCTCAAGGTGCGGCCCACGCTGTCGGCGCCATTGAACAACTTGGCGTCGAGCTTGCGCGTGATCACCAAGTCGCGTGCGTGCGCCTCATCGTCGGCGCCGGTCCAGCCGTGGCCATACAGGAACGGGGCATCGAACATCGCGAAGAAATCCGCGGTCGTGTAGCGCGCCTCCACGTAGAACGGATCGAGCGATGAGGAATCCGGCTGGATCGGCACCGCGCCGCCCGTCATCAGCGCCTGCCGGTCCGCGCGCTTCGCCCGCAGCAGATTCATGCCGTCGATCAGGGTTACCTGCAGTGGCGGCATCGTGCCGGGCATCATGCCGCGCGCGTCCTGCGGATCGATTTGCGGGTAATACAGCTCGCCGCTCTTGCCCGGCAGCGGATCGCCGGACAGCACGTGCAGCACGGTCAGCGTCGTCATCGATGCGCCGATGCCGACTGCGATCGCCAGCACCATCAGCGCCGTCAGCACCTTGTTGCGCCTCAGGCTGCGGAATGCGAGGTCGAGGTAGTAGGCCAACATCAGACGGTCCCTGCGCGATCTTCGTGACCAAGGTTGGAATGGCAAGAAAGATGCCAGCGGGGCGGCAGCCATTTTGCGCGCCGATTCAACGGCTTCGAAATGACCCAATCGCAACAAAAGTGTCCGCGGACACTTTTGCGCGGACAACGGACAGATCGAAGGGCCCTTTCAGGCCGTCAGCGTGCGAGTATCGGTGCGACGCTTCCGCCCAGCACCTCGCTGATGTAATCGAGCGCACGCTGGTTGCGCTTGGGCGTGATCGATGCGGTGGTGTCCGCCGGTACCCACAGTTCGAAATCGCGCATGTGCGCGTCCATCGCGGTGGTGAGTACGCACTGGTCGCCGGCCACCCCCGCCAGCACCAGATGTTTCACCTTCAGATGTTCCAGCAAGGCCGGCAACGGCGTCTGGAAGAAGCCCGACTGGCCGGGTTTCAGCACGAAGTAATCGCTGTCGCGCGGCGACAGGTGCTCCGCGAGGGCTGCGCCCGGCGCACCGTTTCGGCGGCAGTAGTCGATCACCTGATCGAAGTTGGAGCGCCAGCGCCCGAAATTGTCGTTCACGTGGATCACCGGTCGCTGCAAGACGTCGGCGCGATGGCGGAGGGCGTCGATGGCGCGGATTACCGGTGGCAATTGTTCGAGCAATTGGTCGCTGCCCGGAAACGCGAAATCGTTGATCACATCGATGATCAACACGGCGCTGTCGGCGAGCGGATTGTCGGCGCCCATGGCGATCGTCCTTGTCTGCCAGATCGCATCCTCGCTGCGCGCGCGTATGGGCGGCGTGATTCCAGCCCCGCGACGAGTTGCGGGCGTGTGCGATCAGCGGATCACGTTCAGCACTTCGTAGCACGCGCCCATGTTGTGGTAGTCGGTCTTGCCGGCCGGGCTTTTTTCGTCGTCATACTTGCGGCCGTCGCGGGTGAGGATGCGATACCAGCCGCCGTGTTCGTGATCGACGAAATGCGCCCATGCGTACTCCCACAGGCGCCGGTACCAATCCCAATATTTTTCCTCGCCGGTGCGCCCTGCCAGCAGCGCTGCGCAGGCCAGCGATTCGGCCTGCACCCAGTGGTACTTGTCGTCGTCGCAGATCGAGCCGTCGGGCGCGAAGCCATAACACAGGCCGCCGTATTGATCGTCCCATGCCCGCGTGACCGCGGTGTCGAACAGATGGCGTGCAGTCGGGAGCAGCCAGTCGGCGTCGCGATGGCGGCTCATGATCAAAAGCAGCTTGGCCCATTCGGTCTGGTGGCCGGGCTGGAAACCCCAGGGGCGGAACAGGTCCTTCGGGTTGTCTTTGTGGTATTCCCAATCGATTTCCCAGCCCTCGTCGTAGTGTTCCCACACCAAGCCGCCGGCCTTGGCAGCCTGCCGGCGGGTCATGTGGTCGGCGAGCATGTACGCACGATCGAGGTAACGCTGATCATGGCTCGCCTCGAACGCGGTCAGCATCGCCTCGCACATGTGCATGTTGGCGTTCTGGCCGCGGTATCTTGAAAAGTTCCAGTTCGCGTCGGCCTCGTCGCGATACAACCCGGCGGTGGCGTCCCAGAAGCGTTGGTCCAGGAGCGTCCAGTGTTCATCCATCCACGCGGCCGCTTCGTCGATGCCGGCCATGCGCGCATGGGCATACGCGACCAGCACGAAGGCGGCGCCGTAACAATGGTTGGTGGTGTCTTCCGGTTGGCCGTCGCGCAGCGTCCACGCGTAGCCGCCGGTCGCGGGATTCAGGTGCGCATTGCGGATGAAGGCAACGCAGTGGCGCGCACCGTCGAAGTAGTCGGCGCCGCCGAAGGCGCGCGCGTACATCGCGTAATCGAACACGAAGCGCGCGCTCGAGACCAGGTGCCGGTGCGATCGATCGTAGATCGTGCCGTCGTCCTTGTAGTAGTGGAAACAGCCGCCGGCCGGATCGAGGCAATGCGGGTGGTAGAACGCCATCGTGTCGCGGATATGCGCGCGCAGGAACTCACTTGAACGAAAATCAGACGAGCGGAAATCGGGAAAGTCGCTCATGCGTGCTGCTCCAGAAAGGCTTCGACCTCGACGGACGCGGGCATCGCCGCGAACGAGCCGGCGCGGGTCACCGCGAGCGCGCCGCAGGCGGAGGCGAAACGCAACGTGGTGTCGAGTCCATTCGTGTCCGCGACGAAGCCTTCGAAAGTTGCCGCATCGAGGCCGGCTTGCGCGAACCGGTACAGGCATCCGCCGACGAAGGCATCGCCGGCGCCGGTGGTATCGACCGCGCGCACGGGAAACGTGTTGCGTTCGGCGCCCGCATTCGGCGTGAACCAACGCGTGGCGCGCTCGCCATCGGTGATGACCACGAGCTTGGTGCCGCTGTTCCATAGCCGCGCGAAGACCGCCTCTTCATCGCCCGTCGAGGCCGCAAGGAACGCGAGTTCCTCCGCGCTCAGCTTCACGAAATCGGCGCGCTCCAGCGCACGCCAGATCGTGGGCGCGGGATCTTCGCCGCGCGGCCACAGCGGCGGGCGCAGATTCATGTCGTAGCTGACCAGCTCGCCGGCGTTGCGCGCGTGGGTCATGCCCTGCAGCGTGGCCGCGGCCGAATCGGGTTCGGTCATGCTGCACGAACCGGCGTGGAAGATCGTGCCTGCGGCAAAAACGGACGCATCGAAATCCGCGTCGCGGAACAGCAGATCGGCCGAAGGCGGACGGTAGAAACTGAAATCGCGCTCGCCATCGGCGGCGTGCGAGACGAACGCGAGCGCGGTGTTGGCGGCATCGGTGCGGTGCACGTGCGAGGTGTCCACGCCGGCTGCATCGAGTTCGCGCAACAGCAGGTCACCGAACATGTCGCGGCCGAACATGCCGACGAACGCCGCGCGTCCCCCCAAGCGCGCCACTGCGACGGCGACATTGGCCGGGGCGCCGCCCGGGTGCGCGGTGAACACCGGCGCGGCACCGGAGGGCTTGCCGTGGAAATCGATCAACGCCTCGCCGAAACAGCAGACGGTGTTCATGCGACGCGCGAACCCTTCAGCCCGTAATAGATGATGTAGAGATAGCAGACCAGCGGCAGCACGTAGGCGTGGTGCACGCCGACGTGGTCGGCCAGCGCGCCTTGGGCGAGCGGGATGATCGCGCCGCCCACGATTGCCATCACCAGCAGGCTGGAAACCTTGCCGGTGAGCGGCCCGAACTTCTCGATGCCCAGCGTGAAAATGTTGGGGAACATGATCGAATTGAACAGGCCGATCGCGACCACGCTCCACAGCGCGACGTGGCCGAAGGTGAGCATGGTGGTGAGCACCAGCAACGCCGCGATCGCGGCGTTGAAGGCCAGCAGCTTGCGGGTGTCGATCCGCGTCAACAGCGCCGAGCCGACGAAGCGCCCCACCATCGCGCCGCCCCAGTACAGCGACACGTAGCCGGTGGCGGCCGCTTCGCTCATGTTGCCGATGTCCGGCAGCGAGAGGTAGTTGACCATGAAGCTGCCAATCGAAACCTCGGCGCCGACGTACACGAAGATCGCCAGCATGCCCAGCCACACGCGACGCAGCTTCAACGCGTCGGCAAAGCGATGCCGGGAATCGTCCGCTGTGGCGGTGTTCTCGAGTTGCGGCAGACGGCAAAGCCACACCACGATCGCCAGCACGAACAGCACGATCGCGATGCCGATGTAAGGGCCCTGCACCAAGTGCGCCTGTTGCGCCTTGTAGGCGGCTTGCGCCGCGGGCGTGAGTTTGGCCAATTCCGTCGCGCCCAGCACCGCGGCCGAGAGGATCAGGAATCCACCCAACTTCGGCGCGATCGTGGTGCCCAGCGAATTCAACGCCTGGGCGAGGTTGAGCCGCGCCGATGCATAGCGCGCCGCGCCCAAAAGGCTCACGTACGGATTGGCCGCGACTTGCAGCAGCGTAATGCCGCTGGCCAGCACGAAGAACGCGAGCAGGAACAGCGGATACGACTGCGCCTGTGCCGCGGGCAGGAACAACAAGGCGCCGATGCCGGTAACGATCAGTCCGATGATGATGCTGGCGCGATAACCCCAGTGCGCCAGCACCTTGCCCGACGGCAGCGACATGATGAAATACGCGCCGAAGAACGTGAACTGCACCAGCATTACTTCGGTGTAGCTGAGCGTGAATACCGATTTCAGGTGCGGGATCAGTACGTCGTTCAGCGCCGTGATGAAGCCCCACATGAAAAAGATCGTGGTCATCACCGTCAGGGCGACGCGAGTACCGGGCGCGCGCCCTGATGGTGCAGGCGTGTCCGGCAGGCGTTCGCTCATGGGTTCGGGATTCATTGCGATGGATTCCTGCGGGACGGGTGCGCGGATGATGACAGCGTCCGCAGCGCGTCGACACGGACGCGCACTTCGGCCGCGTCGGTTTGCCAATGGACACCCTCCATTTCGCCAAGCGTGGGAGGGGGATGATCCATGCGCGTGGTGATGCGCTGCTTGGCGGAGGCGTGGAATTCGCGCGCACCGGTGGCCTCCGCGATCGCCGTGATGTTTTGCGCGGTGATACCACCACCCGGCATGATCGTGATGCGCTCTTGTGCTTGCCCGATGAGCTTGCGGATCAGTGGCGCACCGGCCATCGCGTCCGCGGCCTGACCCGAAGTCAGCAGCCGGCCGCAACCCAGCGCAATGATGCCTTCGAGCGCGCGTTTCGGATCGCGGGCGAAATCGAAGGCGCGATGGAAAGTCACCGACATGCCTCGCGCGGCGTCGATCAAGACGCGGCAACGCGGCACGTCCACGTCACCCTCCGGCCTCAACACGCCCAGCACCACCCCGGCGCAACCGAGCGCCTTGCAGGTTTCAATATCGCGTTGCATCACCTCGCATTCCAGATCATCGAACACGAAATCGCCGGCGCGCGGGCGGATCAGCACGTGGACGGGAATGCGCAAGCGTTCGCGCGTGATCGCGATGGCCGCATGCGAAGGCGTGAGTCCACCGGCCTCGAGTGCCGAGCACAATTCCACGCGCGCCGCGCCGCCCGCTTCGGCCGCGAGCGCCGAGGCAACCGAATTGGCGGCGACTTCCAGAACGAGATTCCTCATGCGCCGAGCACGCTTCCGGACTTGATCAGCGCGCGCTGGTTCTGGGCATCGCAGACCGCGTAAGCGAAGCCGGGCTGGATCGCCCACGCACCGAATTCGCCATCCTTGTTCATCGCGAGGAAGGCGACCTGAATGTCGCCCGCGGTCGAGCGGTGCTTGCGCAGCACGCGCAGCACCGCTTCCTTGCAGGCCTCCTGTGGGGTTCTGCCTTGGCGCATCAGTTCCACCACAAGGAATGAGCCGGCATTGCGGATCACTTCCTCGCCGACACCCGTGGAGGTCGCCCCGCCGACTTCGCCGTCCACGTACAGACCTGCGCCGATGATCGGCGAATCGCCCACGCGGCCACGCAATTTCCAGGCCATGCCGCTGGTGGTGCAGGCGCCGGCCAGCTTGCCGCGCGCATCCCGCGCGAGGATGCCGATGGTGTCGTGGTTGTCCTTGCCGCCGGGTACGCCGGCGCCGTAGCTGCGCACTTCGCTGTTGATCACCGGCTTGTAATGCGCGGTTTTCAGCCACTCGCGCCAAGCCTTGTTTGCGGCCGGCGTCAGCAGGTTTTGTTTCTTGAAACCCTGTTCCAGCGCAAACTGCCGGGCGCCCTGGCCGACCAGCAACACGTGCGGCGTGCGTTCCATCACCCGGCGCGCCACCGACACCGCGTGCTCGACGTCCTCGAGACAGGCGACGCCGCCGCAATTCATGTCGGCATCCATGATGCTGGCGTCCAGCGTGACCTGACCGTCGCGGTCGGGATAACCACCCAGTCCCACGCTGTGGTTTTTGATGTCGGCTTCGGGCACCCGCGCGCCGGCTTCGACGGCATCAAGCGAATGGCCGCCCCTGGAAAGAATGGACCAGGCCGCCTGATTCGCGGCCACGCCGAAATCCCAAGTCGAGACCACGCGCACGGCACCTTTTGTGGGCGCACCGGATGCACCGGCGTCGACGGCTCCCGCGACGGGCGACAGCGCCGCGGCGGCGGCGCCGAGCGCGGCGGTCTTGAGGAAGCGGCGGCGGTTGGTCATGGGAATCCTCTGCGGTGGCCGATCGCGCGGATGATGCCACGACCGCGCCA
>JAICIW010000371.1 GCA_025928735.1 Rhodanobacteraceae bacterium
CTGGGCGGTTTCCTCGGATTTCTTGCCGGACGCAGCAACGACTTCGGCAGCCCTTCCACGCGCGCGTGGTCGATCATGCCCAGCATCACGTGGAAGGGGTTGAACGTGCAGCGGGTGCGCAGCGAACTGCACGCTGCCGAGGCGCACGCCGATGCCGCACAGGCGAATTATCAGCGCACCATCCTCGAAGCGGTCGAAGACATCGACAATGCGGTGGTCGGCTACAACCAGCAACATGCGCGGGTGGAAAAACTGATCGCGCAGGCCCGGCAAAGCCGTCGTGCCGCCGACCTTGCGCGCACCCGCTACAAGGAAGGTGCGACGGGCTTTCTGGAACTGCTGGATGCCGAGCGCGTGCAACTGGCCGCGGAAGACGCGCTGGCGCAGGGCGAAGCCGCGATCGATATCCGCGCGGTTTCGCTCTACAAGGCGCTGGGTGGTGGCTGGCAGGCTTGCGGTGACGCGACGTGTTCGGCGGTCGCGCGTGCGCATTGAACCTGCGTGTGTTGCGCAAGATCCCGTTCGGCGCGCGCCTTCATAACTGCGGGACAACATCCCATCAACTCGAAAAGGTAAAACCATGGACATCCTGAAAATCGCCGCGTTTTCCGACGGCAACACGGGCGGCAACCCGGCCGGCGTCGTATTGGGAGACCACCTTCCCGATGTCGACGCGATGCAGCGGGTCGCCGCCGAAGTCGGATTCTCCGAAACAGCGTTTGCAGCGCCGGCCGGCACGGGCTGGCGGGTACGCTATTTCTCGCCGGAATCCGAAGTGCCCTTCTGCGGTCATGCAACGATTGCGCTGGGCGCAGCGCTTGCGATGAAGCACGGCGACGGTGTTTTCGCGCTCATCCTCAACGAGGCCAACATCACGGTCGAAGCGCGCGCCGGTGATGGCCTGGTGACCGCTGCGCTGCAGTCTCCACCTACCTGCAGCATGCCGGCCCCCGCGCAGCTGGTGTCCGACGCACTCGAACTGTTCGGCTACACGCCGGAGGATCTGGATGAACGCATTCCACCCGCGATCGTCCATGGCGGCGCCCGTCATCTCGCGATGGTTTTGAAATCCCGTGAAACCTTGGCTGCGATGACCTACGAGCTGGATGCCGGTCGCAGCCTGATGAATCAGGCCGGCCTCGTCACGATCCTGCTCGCCTGGGCCGAGACACCGCAACGGTTTCACACGCGAAATCCATTCGCATCCGGGGGGATCTACGAAGACCCGGCCACGGGTGCCGGGACGGCGGCGTTTGCGGGTTACCTGCGCGACCTTGCATGGCCGCACGGGGGCGTCATCGATGTTTTGCAGGGCGAGGACATGGGCGTGCGCTCGCGGTTGCGTGCCGAAATTCCGCCCGCGTCCGGAAGTTCGATTCGCGTCTCGGGCACCGCGCGCATCATGCGCGAGGCAGGCTGAGTCCGGCCGGCTCCGCGATGGCAAAACCATGACGAATCGCGCGCGCGCTGGCCGCCTTTCAATCGCCCGGCAATCCCCCGATCTTTGTATGGAAAGACGATCATGAACGCTTCCCCGCTCGCTCCCGCAGCCGATTTCATCGCCATCGTCGATGCCTTGTATCGCTTCGGCGCCGGACAGGATTTGCGTGATCGGGCATTGTTCGAGTCGGCGTTTTCGCTCGACGCGGTGCTCGATTTCACCCAGCCCGCGCGCCTGCTCGGCGTCGACATCGCGCCGTTCGTGGGACGCAGCGCGATCGCCGAATCCGTGTTCACCGCCATCGACGATCTGGACACGACGCACACCGTCACCAATCCGCGCGTCACGGCATTCGATGGCGCGCACGCCGGATTGTACGCATTGGTGGAGGCACAGCATTTGCCGCGGAGCGACCACGCGCGCCACTTGTTGCTCAAGCACATCTATACGCTTCGGCTCTCGCGGCACGGGGTGCAATGGACGATCGACCACATGCGCATCGACATGGTGTGGTTCACCGGCGATCCGGCGGTGCTTTTCACCGGTGAGCGTGTCGAGCTGGCGTGATCGACGGGCTACAGGTCTCCCAAAATCGCCTGCAGCGCGGCAATCGCGGCAACGCCCGCGGTTTCTGTGCGCAGGATGCGCGGTCCTAGCGCCAATTCCCGGAAGTCGTGCACGCGCATGGCTGCCACGTCGCTTTCGCCGAAGCCGCCTTCCGGTCCCACCGCCAGAACCAATGTTGCGGGCGACATTGCCGACAGATCGCGCACGCGGGTGGCGCCGTCGGGATGCAGCATCCAGCGCGAACCCGCTTCCATCGCGCTGGTTGTCTTCAGCCACGCCGAAAGCTCGACCGGCGCTTCGATGGCGGGAAGCACGTTGCGCCCGCATTGTTCGCATGCGGCAATCGCGACCGCCCGCCAGTGGTCGAGACGCTTTTCGCCACGCGCCGCGTCCAGCTTCACTTCGCTGCGTTCGGTCGTGACCGGGACCACGCGCGCAACGCCAAGCTCGGTGGTCTTCTGGATGATCCAATCCATTTTCTCGCCGCGGGCGAGGGTCTGGACCAG
>JAICIW010000339.1 GCA_025928735.1 Rhodanobacteraceae bacterium
TCGGCGATGGGACCCGATTGCGTTTGCGGGATTGCAAACGCGAACGCCGAAGGCGGCCCGAAGGGCGAGCGCCATGGACGGCGTGAGTCAATCTGCCTTTGTCCGGAAAGCAGATTCCGGGTTCTGCACGTCGCTGCGCGACCCGCAGCCCCGGAATGACGGGGCGTGGGAATCGTCGTTGCGCACATCCGGAATGGCGGAAGCCGGGTTGCTGCGCGCGACCGCCATGACTGCGCCTTCACTCCGCCACGGCCATTTCGTGCAGCCGCGCGGATTGTTGCGAGACCTCCCGCAATTGCGCGTCCAGCCGGGCGACTTCTTCATCGTTGCGCCGCTGCCGGTTGTCGGCGACCAGCGCGGTCAACAAGGTCTCGCGTTCCTGCAGTGCGCGTATCGCGCTCCACAGCGCCCGGTTGGTATTGATCGCCTGCGTGTGTTCCAGGCTGCGCAACGAGAACGCATGCCCGGTATGGCAGCGAAACCGCTTGGGCTTGCTGTCCACGATTTCCCACAGCACGCCATCGCAATCGGGGCAAGCGAATACGGATGGCTTTCCGATCTGGTTGAGATCTTCCATGGGGTCGGCCTCTCCTTCACTGACGCGTTGCTCGCGCACGATCCACGCCGGGACGTTGATCGGCGCACCGGCCGGCACGCCGACCAGGCCGATCAAGGTCTCCGCCAGCAACGCCCGTGGCACGCAATGATCCACCTCGACGTTGTCGCGCACGCTGGCGGGCATGCTGGGTTGCTCGGCATCGTCCGGGTCCTGCACCACGACGATGCCGCCGCACTGCTTGATCGCCTGCGCGCCGGCGGTGCCGTCGTCCAGACGACCGCTCAACACCACGCCGATCGCGCGCGAGCCGCGGGCGATGGCGACCGAGCGAAACAGCGGATCGATTGCCGGACGCGCGTGGTGTTCCCTGGGTCCGCGCGACAACTGGATCGCATCGTCGTGCAACAGGATATGGTGATCGGGCGGCGCGACGTAAATCATGCCTTGGCGCAGCGGCTGTCCCGAGTACGGATGCACGGCCGGATTCGGGCCGCGCGCGCTCAGCAAATTCGGCAGTTCGCTGGCGTGGGAACCGATGTGCAGCACGATCAACACCGCGGCCGGCAAATCCGCCGGGAGCCTCGCGGCGAGCTCCAGCAGCACATGGAAGCCGCCCGCGGAAGCGCCGATGGCAATCACGTCGCGATGACTTGCGGTCTCCAACACGATGCGTCCGTCCATGGCCGGCCTTGCTGCAATGCAAGCTACTCCAGCCGCCGTGAACGGCGGGTGGATTCCCGCGGTTGCTCAACCATCGGCGCAGTCGCGGCCGGAGGTTGCGCGGTGTTCGAACCATGGATCCACTACCCGCTGCCTTGCGGCGCGCGCAAACGTCGAGAATCGTGCTTGGCACCGCGACTCCAAACTGACCGCGACCATTGCGATTGCCCGCGGCGCGCTGCGCGTTCATGATGATGCGATCCACCGCGTGTTGAAGGAACAACGGCGCGATCATGCATCCCGCGGAACTCCTCGCCTTCGCCGGCTTCGGTGCCGTGATCCTGATCGTGGCATGGTTGCCATTGTGGCTGGAGCGGCTGCCGCTGACCTTGCCGATGCTCGCAGTGGGCGCCGGGCTCGTCGCCTTCCTGTTCACCCCCGATCTTGCCGCACCGCAGGCGCATCCACGCATCGCCACGACATTGCTGGAAGTGGTGTTGATCGTCGCGGTGATGGGCGCGGGCTTGAGCATCGACCGGCGCTTCTCGTGGCGCGGCTGGGCCAGCACATGGCGGTTGCTGGCGATCGTGATGCCACTGTCGATCGCGGCGCTGGCGGCGCTCGGCTGGGGTTTGCTGGGGCTGCCGCTGGGCATGGCCGTATTGCTGGGCGCGATCCTCGCACCGACCGATCCGGTGCTGGCGTCGTCGGTACAGGTCGGTCCACCCGGCGTCGGCGAGGAAGGCGAAACGCGTTTCGCGCTCACGTCCGAAGCCGGCCTCAACGACGGACTGGCGCTGCCATTCCTCGTACTGGGTGCCGGCCTGATCGCGCATGGTTCGCAACCGGGCTGGTGGATCGCGCGCTGGGTGGGGCTCGATCTTGTCTGGGGCATCGCGATCGCCGTGGCGGTGGGGTTCGCGTGCGGCTGGCTGCTGGTAAAGGGCAATGGCTTGCTGCCGAAACGCCTGCAACTTTCGCAGTCCAGCGAAGGACTCGCATCGGTCGGTTTGGCGTTTCTCGTCTACGCGGCTGCCAACGCGCTGCGCGGCTATGGTTTCGTCGCGGTGTTCGTGGCCGCGATCACCCTGCGCAACTTCGGCAGCGCGCTCGAATACGCGCAGCAACTCACCGCTTCGGCGCGGCGCACGGAACGCCTGCTGGCGTTCCTGGTGTTCGGTCTGTTCGGCGGCGCGATCGCCAGCGGCGTGCTGGGTGGAATCGGTTGGCGCGAAATCGTGTTCGCGCTGCTGGCGTTGCTGGTCGTCCGGCCCATCGCCACGCTGCTCGGGTTCGCCGGATCGGCGCATCCGGCGCCGGTGCGCCTTGCGCTCGGCTACTTCGGGATTCGCGGACTCGGCTCGCTGTATTACGTCAGCCGCGAGATCGGGGCCAATCCCGACCACAATCCCCACGGGTTGTGGTCGGTGACCGCGCTGACGGTGCTGGTCTCGGTCGCGCTGTACGGCGTCACCGCGCGGCCCGTGTTGCGGCTGCTGGATCGCGCCATGGAACGCACCGGGTCCGCGAATGTTCCTCAAATGGAAACCGAGGACCTGCGTTCAACACGCGAGAGCCAGGCGGGTGCGCGCAAGCAGGAATGATTCCCTGCGCCGCTTGTCAGCGGAACAGATAGCCCTGCACGTCAACGAA
>JAICIW010000137.1 GCA_025928735.1 Rhodanobacteraceae bacterium
ATCAGGAAAACGATGATCTGGGCGATGAGCGTGGCATTCAGGCTCACGGTCGCAATCCTCTCGCGTGAATCAGGAGTTCAACAAAGCTGCCGGGTTCGATTACGGTGCGGCGCCGACGGCCCGCGCTGCCGTACGCACGATTTCACCGAACGGATCGACGAAGATCAGGTACAACGCGATACCCACGCCGATGATCGGAATCGCGTCGATCAGGCCGACCAGCAGGAACATCTTGCCTTGCAGCATCGGCACCAGCTCGGGCTGGCGCGCCGAACTTTCCAGGAACTTGCCGCCCATCAGGCCCATGCCGATGGCGGCGCCGATGCCGGCGAGGCCGAGCATGAAACCTGCAGCCAAGGCGGTGAAGCCTTCAACACTGGCCAGTGCGCTGATATCCATTGTGTGTCTCCGTAGTACTTTGAGTTGAAACAGCGGTGGTGAAAAGGGAACGTCGTTCAGTGGTTCTCGGCCGCCATCGACAGGTAGCCGACGGTCAGCACCATGAAGATGTAAGCCTGCAGGCCGATGATCAGCCAGTGGAAGATGCCCCACGCGGTGGCGAACAGGATCTGGATGTACACGCCCGCGCCGATCGCCGGCAGGAAGCCCATGATGCTGCCGATGGGAATCACCACCAGCAGGATCAACGGAATCCAGGCGCGCATCCACTTGCCCTTGCCGTAGGCCAGCAATGCAATGGTGATGACCGCGAGCGCCGCGAAGATCCAGAACGAGGCGTAAGTTACCGGCGTGACCGTGGCAGGCGCGCTGAAGCGCAGCGTCATGCAGGCCAGCAGGATGAAGATCACCTCCCCCGCGTACATGTTGCCGAACAGTCGAAGACCCAGGCTGAGCGGCTTGGAAAGTTCTTCCACCACCTTGAGGATGAAGTTCACCGGCGCCAGCCATTTGCCGAACGGCTGGAACAATGCCTCCTTGGTGACGCCCTTCAAGCCCTTGTTGTAGAAGCTGTACCAGAGCGTCAACAGGAACACCGTGATCGCCATGGACATGGTGATCGCCGGGTCGGCCGTCGGCAGCACGCGCAGATGTTCGATACCGGTCGCTTCCGCGGCCCGCGGCAGTGCGTCGATGGGCAACAGGTCCATCAGGTTCATGAAAAGGATCCAGAACCCGACCAGCAGCGCCATCGGCGCCACGAACGCTGATTTTTTGTGGAAAATGTCCTTGACCTGGCGGTCGAAGAACTCCGTGCTGATTTCCACGAAGCCCTGCCAGCGCGCCGGAACCCCGCTGGTCGCACGCCGCGCCACGGGCCAGAACAGGAACACGAACAGCAGGCCCAGCACCACCGAGAAGAACATCGAGTCGATGTTCACGACCCAGAAGTCGCTGGAGCCCTTGACGATCTTCCAGGTCTTGAGGTCGAGCTGGAGATACGTCAGGTGGTGCAGGATGTATGCACCGCTCGTGATGGGACCTTCTGCTGCCATGCCTTGAGTTCCAGACCTAACCCGATGTCAAATGTCGAAGCGCAACACCAGCCAATTGACCGCCATCGCCGCGCCGGCGCCCACGAGCACCGGAACCAGCGGCAAGCGCAGCCGCACCAGGATCAGGAACAATCCGCCCAGCACGACCAGCCACTTCAGCAGCATCCCCAGCGCGAATCGCCGCATCGTGACGGCGCCTCGTGCCAGCGACGGCCTGAATACCCGAAGCGCCAGCAATGCGGTGCCAATCGCCACCACGCCGCCGCCGCCGAATGCACCCAGAGCCGATGCCGCACCCCGGATCAGAAACAACAGCCCGACGATGATCGCCGCCGCCACTTGCGCCAGCACGACCTGAACGGCGAGCCGTCGGCCGGCGGCCAGCGAATTGTCCAAATTCAGCCACCTCGGGCGTGCCTTCGACCCGCCCAAAAGTCCGCAATCGAGCTTTGGAATTGTAGCAGCGCCGTCCGCACGGTAGCAACCGCGGAAGCGGCTGTTGCTGTCGGAATTCCAAGGGTTTTTGGGCACCAACGGGGCCGACGCGCGGGAGGCGTCATTTGCCGATACAGAACGTCGAGAAAACCGCGCCCAGAAGATCCTCGCTGGTGAAGGTACCGACGATTTCGCCAAGTGCGCGCTGCGCGGCGACCAGATCCTCGGCGATCAATTCCGGCGTTGCGGTGGCAAGTGCCGATCGGGCGTTTTGCAGCGATGCGCCGGCGCGCTCCAGTGCAAGCACGTGCCGGCTGCGCGCGCTGAATTCGCCGCCGCGTTCGTCACCCAGCGCGGCCTCGCGCAATGCTGTGCGCAACAGGTCCAGGCCTTCACCGGTGCGGGCGGAGAGCGCGATGCAAAGGGCACCGCCGCGCTCGCTCCGTGATGGCGGGACGCCATCGAGATCGATCTTGTTGATGATCAGGATCCGCGCAGCCGAGGGCGGTGTTCCGTCGAAAAGGGTTGCGCTTGCGACGGCGGCCGTGCGCTCCACCACCCGCAAGACCAGGTCGGCGCGCGCCAGTTCGACGCGTGCGCGGCGAATGCCTTCACCCTCGACAAGATCGGTCGATTCGCGCAAACCGGCGGTGTCCGCGAGGGTGAGTTCCACATCGCCCAGTACGATCGATTCGCGCAGCACGTCGCGGGTGGTGCCGGGCATCTCGGTGACGATCGCGCGATCGTTGCCCGCAAGTGCATTCAGGAGACTCGATTTGCCGACGTTGGGTTCGCCGACGATGACCGCGTGCATGCCATCGGTGAGGCGTACGCCGCGGCGGGCGGCAGCCAGCAGCGCCTGCAAGCCGTTCGCAGCGTCTTCGAACAATCGCTCGATCACCGGTTTCGACGCACCCTCCGAGGCTTCGTCGGAAAAATCGATTGCGGCTTCGATTTCCACGCGCAGACGCACGATCAACTTCGCCAGCGCGTCGGCGCGGCGCGAGAATTCGCCTTCCAGCGACCGCAAGGCTGCGCGCGCCTGCACCTCCGAGCGCGACGCGATCAGATCGGCCACGGCTTCGGCCTGATTCAAGTCGAGCTTGCCGTTCAAGAACGCGCGTTCGGAAAACTCGCCCGCGCGTGCGGCGCGCGCGCCCAGCGCGCAGGCGCGCCTCACCAGCGCGTCCAGCACCACCGGGCTGCCATGGGCGTGCAGTTCCAGCACGTCTTCGCCGGTGAAGGAATGCGGGGCGGCAAAGAACAACGCGAGGCCGCGGTCGATCGCGCTGCCGTCCACACCGGTGAAGGCGGTCAGTTGCACGCGGCGCGGTTCCGGCTCGATGCCGCACAGCGTTTTGGCAATCGCGCGCGCTTGGCTGCCGGAGATTCGCACCACGCCGATGCCGCCGCGTCCCGGCGGGGTCGCGATGGCCACGATGGTGTCGCTTGCGGACGGCATGCGTCTGCCTGCGCGATCAGGACCGTGCGCGCGCGTCGGCCCGATCGAACTTGCGGGTGATGTACCACTGCTGGCCGAGCATGCAGACCTGGCGCACCACGTAATAGAGGGTGAGGCCCGCCGGGAAGAAGAAGAACAACACCGCGAACAACAGCGGCATCGCCTTCATCACCTTGGCCTGGGTCGGGTCCATGCCCTGCATCGGCGTCAGGAACTGCGAACCCAGCATCGCCAGCGCGTACAGGATCGGCAGGATGAACAGCGGATCGGCGGCAGACAGGTCCGGCACCCACAGGAACGAGGCGTGGCGCAGCTCGACGCTGAAGATCAGAACGTAATACAGCGCGAAGAAGATTGGCAGGATGATCAGGTTGGGCAGGCAACCCGCCATCGGATTGATCTTCTCCTTCTTGTACAGCTCCATCATCGCCTGCTGGTACTTCTGCTTGTCGTCGCCGAAGCGTTCCTTCAGCGCTTTCAAGCGTGGCTGCAGCTTGCGCATGCGTGCGCCGGCCTTGAACTGCGCCTCGGTCAATTTGTACGTGACCGCCTGAATCAGCAGCACCAGCACGATGATCGCGAGCCCCCAGTTGCCGACCAGCCGGTGCAGGAACGACAGCAGCTTGAACATCGGCTGGGCGATCACCGTCGACCAGCCGTAATCGACTGTCAGATCGAGGCCGGGGGCGACATTCCCGATCTGGTTCTGCAAGTTCGGCCCGACGTACAGCCGCGTCGCACTGGTCACCGTTTGGCCCGGCGCCGCCGCCAGGCCCGGTCCGACGGTGCGGATCAGATAGCGCGGTTTGCCGTTCGCGTCGTGCGAAGCCACCTCGGCACTGGAAAATTGCTGCGGCTGCTTGTCGC
Source organism: Rhodanobacteraceae bacterium (assembly GCA_025928735.1). Taxonomy (GTDB): domain Bacteria; phylum Pseudomonadota; class Gammaproteobacteria; order Xanthomonadales; family Rhodanobacteraceae; genus 66-474. The sequence continues at coordinate 4,219 of JAICIW010000137.1, forward strand.
TTGGAATCCAAGCCGTGACGAAGAAGCGCTGGGTCATCGCGACCCAACCACCGGTGACACTCTGGCGCAACGGCTCCTTCTGGAAGTCGCCAAATTTCAGCTTGTTGAATTTGGATTCCGGGCTGTACCACGCCGCGCCGGTGTAGGCGAAGCTGTCCGGGTTGTAGAACTCCAGGAGATGCTTGGGCGGCGGCGGCGGCTCGACACGGTCGAGCTGCCGGTAGGCATTGCCATGCCAAGTCGTGCTGCCATGGTTTTCGATCTGCTGCGACAGCCCGACCACGTAGCTGCCGCGCGTCAACGTGTAGCGCTTGATCACATCGACGCCGGACGCGGCGTCGCGCCAGCGCAGCGTGACGACGACCTGATTCTGGCCGGGCGCCATGGTGTATTGCGTGGCTTCCGGCATGAACGTCGCAAGGTGATTCGGTGCGGTGCTGCCGCCGGCGCCGATCAAGCCATCCTGCGCCACGTAGTACGTCGCGGTCGAATCATTCAGCAGTTGCACCGGCGGACTGCCGCGCTCGACCTTCTGGGGATATTTCAGCAGCGCGGCGCCGATGACGGTGCCACCGCGCGGATCGATGGTGAGCTTCAGCAAATCGTTGCTGGCCGTGATCAGATCTTGTTTGGGCGTCGCACGCGTGCTCGCGGTCTCCGGCGGTGGTGCTGCAGCCGCCGTCGCCGACGCGAGTGCGGGCGCGACAGTAGCCGAGGCGGTCGGCACCGCGGCTTCATCCGCTGCGGATGTCGACGACGCGGCAACCTGCGCCGGAGCCGGAGGAGGCGTGGCCGGGTAATCGTGCTGCCATGCCTGCCACAGCAAGTAGGCGACGGCCAGCAACGCCACGACCAATAGTGTGCGTGTTTGATTGATCACAAGGGAATCCGGGCTTGGGGCGCTACAGGCCGGAGCAAGTCAGCCGTCGATTGTGCCGGGGGCAGACGTCTGCTTCAACGCCTTCAATTTCTGCCATGCGTATCGCAGGTCGGCGTGCAGGGCAGGACGGTCGACCGCGACCGCCGATGCGCGCGCGATCACCAGAACATCGAACGGCGGCAGTCCTTCGCGCTGATTGCGGAATGATTCGCGGACGATTCGTTTGATGCGGTTGCGTTGCACGGCGCGCTTGCTGACCTTGCGCGACACGGCCAGTCCAAGTCGTGCGGTAGCCGAGGGGCTTTCGATCCAGCGCAGCAGGAAATGCCTCGCCTGCAATCGCCCCCGGGCATTTCGAAGTGCGGCGAAATCGGCGGCTCGGCGCAGCCGCGCACGCGGCGGCAAGCCGGCCATGGGTGAGACTTACGGAATCAGACGCTTGCGGCCCTTGGCGCGACGCGCGGACAGGACCTTGCGGCCGTCGGCCGTCTTCATGCGGGCGCGAAAGCCGTGGGTGCGGGCGCGCTTGAGCACGCTGGGCTGATAGGTGCGTTTCATGGATGACTCCGCAGCGGGTTACCCGCGCGAGGCGGGTCGGGCGTGGAAAAAGACTGGGAATTCTAGGGTTTCCACGATGCCGCGTCAACGGAAATGTTGCCCCTGCAACGTGCCGCGGCGCGGCGCGCGCAGTCTTCCGGCAGCCTGTTAGACTGATCCGTCCACCGCGCGCAGACATCGGCGTGACGGTATCCGGACCGATTCATCACGGGTTTCCATGAGCGATCTTTGGCAACGCTGCCTCGCGCGGCTCGAAGGCGAAATCGAGCCCAGCGTCCTGCACACCTGGCTGCAACCTCTGCAGGCCCGCTACGACGACGGCACCTTGCGGCTGTTCGCACCCAACACGTACACACTGGAGTTCGTGCGCAACGGCTATCTGTCTCGCATCGAGGGAACGCTCTCGGCGCTGGCCGGGCGGCCCGTGCCCCTGCGGCTGGAAGTGGGTTCCATCGCGACAGTCAACAGGCCGGCTGCGGCGCAAACAGGGGCGCCAGTTCCCGCGGTGGCGCCGCAGCACAACCTCGACCCGCACTATACCTTCGACAATTTCGTCGAGGGAAAATCCAACCAGTTGGGCAAGGCCGCCGCGATGCAGGTAGCCCAGAACCCGGGGCGTGCCTACAACCCGTTGCTGTTGTACGGCGGCACCGGGCTCGGCAAGACCCACCTGATGCAGGCGGCGGGCAATCTGATGTTGAAGCACAACC
>JAICIW010000425.1 GCA_025928735.1 Rhodanobacteraceae bacterium
AGATAACTGTAGTAACCCGCCGCATAACCGCCCGCGAAGATGTGCGTGAACGCGTGCGGGAAACGCTGCCACGCCGGCGGATGCAGCACCGCGGCTTCGCGACGCGCCGTCTCCAGTGTTTCCATCACCCGCGCGCCGCGCGCCGGATCGTAATCGGCGTGCAGCAGGAAATCGAACAACCCGAATTCGAGTTGCCGGGCGAGGAACATGCCGGCCTGGAAGTGCCGCGCAGCCAGCATCTTGTCGAACAATGCGTCGGGCAGCTTCTCGCCGGTCGACCAGTGCTTCGCGAACAGGTCCAGCGCCTGCCGGTTCCAGCAAAAGTTTTCCATGAACTGGCTGGGCAGCTCCACCGCATCCCATTCCACGCCGTCGATGCCACCGATCGATGGCAGGTCGATCCGCGTCAGCATGTGGTGCAGGCCGTGACCGAATTCGTGGAAGATCGTCTGCACGTCATCGTGGGTCAGCAGCGACGGACGTCCGCCCGCGGGCGGCGCGAAGTTGCAGGTGAGGAATGCGATCGGCGGTTGCACGTCTTGGCCGTCGCGGAAGCGCGCGCGGCACACATCCATCCATGCACCGCCGCGCTTGCCGCTGCGGGCGTAAAGATCCAGATACATGCCCGCGATCGGCCTGCCGTTCGCATCGCGCAACTCGCAATAGCGCACGTCAGGGTGCCAAACGTCCACGCCCTCGACCGCCGCCACCGTGATGCCGTACAGGCGGCTCGCCACCCCGAACATGCCATCCAGTACCGACGGCAGCGGGAAATAGGCCTTGAGTTGTTCCTCGTCCAGCGCATAGCGTGCAAGGCGCAGCTTCTCGGAGACGTAGGCCACATCCCACGCTTCCAGATTGTCGATCTGGAGTTCGGAACGCGCGAAGGCGCGCAGTTCTTCCAGCTCGCGCTGCGCGACCGGTTTGGCACGCGCGATCAGGTCGCGCAAGAACGCCAGCACCTCGTCGGGCGTCTTCGCCATCTTGGTCGCCAGTGATTCCTCCGCGGAACTCGCGAACCCGAGCAATTGCGCGGCTTCGTGGCGCAACGCGAGGATTTTTTCCAGGCGTTCGGAATTGTCGAACTTGCCGGCATTGGGGCCCTGGTCCGACGCTCGGGTCTGGTAGGCCCAGTAGACGCGCTCACGCAAGGAACGATCATCGGCATAGGTCAGCACGGCCTGCACCGAGGGTTGTTTCAGCGTGACCAGCCACCCGTCCAGATCGTGTTCGCGCGCGTATTCATGCAACACCGCACGACCCGATTCGGGAATGCCGGCGAGATCGCGCTCGTCCTCGATGTGTTGTTGCCAGGCGTCGGTGGCATCCAGCACCGCATTGGAGAAGGCGGTAGTGAGCTTGGAAAGTTCGTTCGCGATTTCACGGAACCGCGTACGCGCGGGTTCTTCCAGCGCCACCCCCGACAACTTGAAATCGCGCAGCGCGTGTTCGACCAGCGCACGCTCGGGCCGCGTGCGTTGCGCGAAACCGGGTGCATCGGCGACTGCCTGCACGACGCCATACAGCGCACGATTCTGTCCCAGTCCACTGGCGAAATCGGTGATCTTTTCCTCGGCTTGCTCGTAAGCCGCGCGCAGTTCCGGGGTGTCCGCCACCGCATGCAGGTGCGATACGGGAGCCCATGCGCGCGAAAGACGCTGGTCGAGCCGTTCCTGCTCCAGCATCACGTGCTCGAAATCGCGCGCGGCGCCGGCG
>JAICIW010000285.1 GCA_025928735.1 Rhodanobacteraceae bacterium
CGTCGATGCAGGTGCTCGAAGGCATGTCGTCGCCGATCGTGATCACCGCGCGCCACTTCGCGAACTCGGCGCCCAGCTTCACGTACTCCTCCAGCCGGCCGCGCAGGCCATCGAGGCCTTCGGTCACCAGTTCGCCCGGGAAACCCGCAAGTGGCTTGGCGCCCATGTCGACCTTGATGCCGGGGATGATGCCGGCGTCCTTCATCACCTTGGTGAACGGCACGCCGGCCTTGGTGGACTGACGGATCGTCTCGTCGTACAGGATCGCGCCGGAAATGTGTTCGGAAAGTCCCGGCGCCGTCAGCAGCATTTCGCGGTAGGCGCGGCGATGCTCTTCGCTGTCGGGCACGCCGACCGCGTCGAAACGCTTCTTGATGGTGCCCGAGGATTCGTCGATCGCGATGATGCCTTTGCCGGGCGCGACCATCGCCTGCGCGACGGCTTCCATTTGGTCGATGCTCATGCCGATTTTCCGGTGGTGTCGGTGGACCGCCGAGTATAGGCGAGCACGGGATTTTTTGCCTTTGGCTGAAGGTACGAATCGAAGCGGCCGTTGTGAAAAGTCAGGCCATGGACGGTCGTTCTGGTGTCCGTCGACCAGAGCCTGGGACGCTCGCGATTCGGTCACACTGACGCAGCGATCAAGGATGTTCGCAGGATCAGCGATACCCGTTCGGGAAATCCGCCAGAGTGCAGGCGTCGGTGATCTGCTTTCGCGCAGCCGGATCGGCAGGCAGGTTGAACGGAATGATGATGTAGGTGAACACGGGTTCGCGCCCGACGTTGTCCTTGCCGGGCACGTAGTGCATGTCCTTGACCGCGCTGGCCGCCACCGTCTTCAGGTCGCCCGCGGGAATGGTCTTGCGCACCACGATGTCGCGGGTCACGCCGTCCGAGCCGATCATGTAGGTGACCGCCGCGCAGGTCGGCTTGCTGAGGTTCACGCCGCTGTTGGGCACGTCCACGTCCAGCGAAGTGTTGGTCATTTCCCAATAGTTGTCGCGCTGCGCGGGCTGGACCACCCTGATGTTGGGATCGATCGCGGCCATGGACACGGCGGAAACGAGCAGGACGCCGGAGACAAGCAAGGTCTTGTTCATGGCAAGGCGAAGTCGCGAGATGCCGTTAATCATAAATCCCGCAGGCTTTCGGCGATTCCGTCCGGTCCCACGCTGAGCAGTTTCAAGGTGTTGGTGCCGCCGCCGCGGCCGGTGTGGTCGCCATGGGTCAGCAGCACGCGGTCGCCTTCGACCAGATCGCCGCGCTGGAACAGTTGTCGCACGGCTTCGCGCACGACCAACGCCGGATAAGTGTCGTGGCCGGCGAACGGGATCGGCCTGACGTCGCGCAGCAGCAGCATGCGGCGGCGCGCTTCCGCGCTGGGTGTCAGCGCATAGATCGGCACCGACGAGCGGTAGCGCGACAGCCATTGCGCGGTGGTACCGGATTCGGTCAACGCAACGATCGCGCGTATCGGCATCTGCGTGGCCAGGAACATCGCCGCCATCGCGATCGCCTGGTCGGTGCGGTCCAGGCGGTGGGTGAGGGCGGAGATGTCTTCCGTGGGTTCGAACTGGCGTTCGGCGCCGAAGCAAATGCGGCTCATCGCGGCGACGGCGAGATCGGGGTGTTTGCCCGCCGCGGATTCGGCCGATAGCATCACCGCGTCGGTGCCGTCCAGCACCGCATTGGCGACGTCCAGCACTTCGGCGCGGGTCGGAATGGGCGATTCGACCATCGACTGCAGCATTTGCGTCGCGGTGATCACCGCGCGATTGCGCGCCAGCGATTCGCGGATGATCTTCTTCTGCAGACCCGGCAATTCGGCGTCGCCGATTTCGACACCGAGGTCGCCGCGCGCGACCATCACCGCGTCGGAGGCATCGATGATTTCTTCCAACTTCTCGATCGCTTCGGCGCGCTCGATCTTGGCGACCAGCCAAGCATTGCCGCCAGCGTCGCGCAGCAATTTGCGTGCTTCCTCGATGTCGGCGGCACAGCGCACGAATGACACCGCGAGGAAGTCGGCACGCAGTTGCGCCGCGAGCTTGATATCGGCGCGATCCTTGTCGGACAGCGCGTTCAGCGACAACCCGCCGCCCTTGCGGTTGAGTCCCTTGCGATCGGACAACTTGCCGCCGATCACGACCTTGCAAAGAATTTGCGCGTCTTCGACCTCACGCACTTCCAGTTCGACCAGGCCATCGTCCAACAGCAGCTGGTCGCCTTCCTTCACGTCCTGCGGCAGGCCGAGATAACTCACGCCCACGCGCGTGGCGTCACCGGGCGCCGCGTCAGCGCGGCAATCGAGGGTAAAGTCCGCGTCGGTTTCGAGCTGCACCGATCCGTTGGCGAATTTTTCGATGCGGATCTTGGGCCCTTGCAGGTCCGCCAGCACGCCGACTTCACGATTCAAATTCGCTGCCGCCGCATGCGCTTCGCGTGCGCGCCGCAGGTGATCCTCGGGCTTGCCGTGCGACAGGTTCAGCCGCACCACGGCCACGCCTTCGCGCAGGATATTTTCCAGCATGCCCGGCGCATCGGTGGCGGGCCCCAGGGTGGCGACGATGCTGGTGCGGCGGGTCTTGTTGTTCATTACTCCACGCTAGCACATTTGTTTACGGAACCTCGTCGTTACCGGGGAATCATCCCTCGTCATCCCGGCGCAAGCCGGGATCCAACGCCTTTCTTGCAACGTCCTGCCATGTAAAGACACTGGGTCCCGGATATCGCTGCGCGATTCCGGGATGACGAGCAAAAGCAGGAGTTTCTAGAACTTCGGCTTTTCCGGCGCTTGTTGATAGCGCTCGACGGATTCGCGGATCTCCGCACGCGCGGCGGCGGCGTCGCCCCAGCCCACGATCTTCACCCACTTGCCGGATTCCAGATCCTTGTAGTGTTCGAAGAAGTGCGCGATGCGGTTGCGCCAGTGTTGCGGCGCGTCGTTGATGTCGCGGATGTGCGCGTAGCCGTTGAACACCTTGTCGTCCGGCACGACGATCAGTTTGGTGTCGTGGCCGGCCTCGTCGTCCATGTTCAACATGCCGACCGGCCGGCAGCGCACCGCCGAGCCCGCGATCAACGGCAGCGGCAGCAGTACCAGCGCATCCACCGGATCGCCGTCACCCGACAGCGTGTTCGGGATGTAGCCGTAATTGCACGGATAGCGCATCGGCGTCGACAGCACGCGATCGACGAAGATCGCGCCGGAGGCCTTGTCTACCTCGTACTTGACGGGTTCGGCGTCTTTCGGGATTTCGATGACGACGTTGATGTCGTCCGGCACATTGCGGCCGGCGGGGACGAGGTCCAGGCCCATGGGTAAAGTCCTTGCGAAAAGCCGGTCATTTTACGACAGCCCAGCACGTTCATCGCACCGCAACGAAAAAGCCCCGCGAGGCGGGGCTTTTCGGCGTGGGAGGTAGGTAGATTTCGGTTGGGAGCCGTTGTTGCGGAAGTCAGGCCAGGGAAGGCCGTTCTGATGCTTGGAAACTCGGAACGATACTGGTTGAGCGTGCCTTCTGGGCGGTGCCGTGATCGGGGACGATCACTTCAACTTGTCCCACAGGAAATCGTAAGCCAG
>JAICIW010000390.1 GCA_025928735.1 Rhodanobacteraceae bacterium
CAGCGCGCGCTGCGCGACTTCAAGCTCGTCGGGCGAAGGCGTGCGCGGCGCGATGGTTTCTTCCGCGTAAAGACCGGCCGTGGGTTCGGCATTCCGTTTCAGCAACGGCCCCTTGCGGATGGCATGGGAAAACACGCCGTCGAAGAACAGCAGCGCGGTTTCGCCGTGCTCGTCCACGCGATCGAGATAGGGTTGCAGCAGCACGCTGCGGCTTTTGTCGAGCAACCGTCGAACGTGGGCGACAATCGCATCGCGATCGCCGCGCACATGCCGCTGCGCGTCACGTGAACCCGCGCCGACGGCAGGCTTGACCACGATGTCGCGCGCAGCAGGGTGCAGCGCCAGCAATGCATCGACAATCGCCGCGGCGTTCCCGCCCGGCTCGACGAACATGCTCGGCACCACCGGCACGCCGGTGCGCGCGAGATCCTCAAGGTAGTGCTTGTCCGTATTCCATTTGATGACGTCCAGTGGGTTCAGCAGGCAGGTGACTTGCGACACGCGTTCCGCCCAGGCCAGGAATGCCGGCAAGCGATCGAAGTAATCCCAGGTCGAGCGCAGCAACGCGAGATCGAAGCGCGACCAGTCGACGGTGTCGTCGTCCCAATCGACTTCATGCACGTCCGCGCTGGCTGCGCGCAACGCCGCCAGCAACAGCGGCATGTCGTAGTCGGTGCTGCGCGCTGCGCGCGCGGTGACGAGGGCAATGCGGGGGTGTGTCATGGATCAGAGGCGCAGCCGACCAGGGAGCGCAGGCTAGCATGCGCTCCACCGTACCTCGATTGTGGAAGTCATCGCCCGCCGAAGCGGCGGGCGATGATGGGAAACACGACGGCTTATCGCTTCTCGCCGGGACGCCAGCCAGGTGCGCCCGCGCGCCATTGGATGAACGCGATCCAGTCCGCGGTCAGCAGATCGGTCTGGGTGCGCGTCGAACCGATGCCGTGCCCCGCCTGCGCATCGATCCGCAGCAGCACCGGGTTGGGTGTGCCGGATGCTTGCAGGGCGGCGGCGAACTTCGCCGGTTCCCAGGGCGACACGCGTGGGTCGTTCAATCCCGTGGTGATCATCACCGCCGGATAAGCGACACCCTTTTTCACGTGCTGGATCGAATCCATCGCGTAAAGGTTCTTGAAACCCTGTTCGGTTTTGACGCTCCCGAATTCCGGAACATTGGGCGGACCGTTGGGTGAAAATTCGGAGCGCAGCGTGTTCGCCGCGGGCACCAGGTCGATCACGCCCGCGAACAGGTCCGGCCGTTCGGTCATCGCGCGGCCCATCGTGATGCCGCCGGCCGATCCGCCGATGATGAACAGTTTGTCCTTGCTGGTGACGCCCCGCGCGATCAGGTCTTCGCCGCAGGCGATCAGGTCTTCCCATGTATTGGGCTTGTTCGCGTCCTTGCCGCCGAGGCGCCAGGCTTCGCCTTTTTCGCCGCCACCGCGCACATGGCAGAGGCCGTAGGTGATGCCTTCGCGCATCGCCGCCGCGCGACGCGTGCTGAAGTCGGCGAGGTTGGAAATGCCGTATGAACCGTACGCTTCCACCAATGTGATTTGCGGACCCTTGGCGTCCTTCGGCTGGATCAGGCTGAGCGGCACCATCACGCCGTCATGCGCTTTCGCTTCGAGGTCGCTGACCTTGAACGCGGAGGCATCCATGTCGCCGGGATGCCCGATATCGAGCGCGGTGAATTTTTGTGTGGACGGCGCGTAGCGCAGGTAACTCGGTTGCACCACCCAGCTCGACAGCTCAAGGATGACGCCTGGCTTGCGCGGATCGGTGAAGGCTTCGCCGATGTGGCCTTCGAACGGCAATGCCACGCCTTCGACCTTGTTGCTGTCGGCCGGTACCCGCAGCAGTTGCGAATACGCGCCCTTGCGTACCAGGACGTACAGTGCATCGGATGCGGCATAGATGCCCTCGACCACGCGTTCGGGTTGCGCGGGTACCAGCGTCTTCGCCGAAGACAGGGGCTCGCCTGCCTTGAGCTCCAGCACCTTGAATGTTGGCGCGTCCTTGTGCGAGAGCAGGAAAATGTCGCCGCCGCGCATCGCAACGCTGGTCACGTCGTCGTCGCGGTCGAAGAACGGTTTCCAGGCCGCGGGCTTCGCGGCATCCGCGACAGGCGCCAGCCACGCCTTCCATTCGTTCTGGACGCCGTTGAGCGAGATCGCGATCGCGTCCGGCGCGCCCGGCGTGATCCCGAGCACCGGGAAC
>JAICIW010000095.1 GCA_025928735.1 Rhodanobacteraceae bacterium
CCACCCGCTTCCCGAACCGCTGATGCAGCTCCACAAACGCATCAAGGCAGCGATGGACCCGCATGGCATTTTCAATCGTGGACGCATGTACGCAGGGTTCTGACTTCGCTGAAGATTTCGTTCGGTAAACCAATTCCCACTTTCCATGCAGACCAACCTTGCCACACCGTTCAAGAACACCGCCGAAGGCGACGAGGCCGAGGCGATCCTGCGCGCCTGCGTCCATTGCGGTTTTTGCACCGCAACCTGCCCGACGTATCAATTGGTGGGTGACGAACTGGATGGACCGCGCGGCCGCATCTACCTGATGAAAATGGTGCTGGAAGGCGAAGCGCCGAGCCGCAAGACCCAAGTGCACCTCGATCGCTGCCTGACCTGCCGCGCGTGCGAGACCACGTGTCCGTCCGGCGTCCAGTATGGACGACTCGTGGATATCGGTCGGGCCGAGGTGGACGCGCGGGTTCGGCGCCCGCTCGGCGAACGCATCATGCGACGCGTGCTGCGTGCGATCGTGCCGTATCCGAAACGCTTCGGTTTTTTCTACAGGCTCGGGCGAGTCGCGCCGCAAGCGTGGTCGGGCGGCATGTGCAAGACACCGCGGCGCCTCGAAGCCGCATCATCGCCCGCGAACCGCGGGCTCGAGCGCAAGATGCTGGTGCTCGACGGTTGCGTGCAACCGGTCGCTGCCCCCGCCACCAACGCGGCGGCGGCGCGCGTGCTGGCGAAGCTCGGCATCGAACTCGTACGCGCCGAAGGCGCGGGCTGCTGCGGCGCCATCAGCCATCATCTGACCGCACCCGAAGAAGCCAGGGCATTCATGCGCCGCAACATCGACGCGTGGTGGCCCCACATCGAAGCCGGCACCGAGGCCTTGGTGATGACCGCGAGTGGCTGTGGCGCAATGGTGCGCGAGTACGGCCATCTGTTGCGCGATGATCCGGACTACGCGGCGAAGGCAGCGCGTGTTTCGGAGTTGACGCGAGATTTGAGCGAGATATTGGCGCGCGAAAACCTGCAAGCCTTCGCAGACACTGGCCACGGTCACCGTATCGCGTGGCACTCGCCCTGCACCCTGCAGCACGGCCAGAAAATCGTGGGCGTGGTGGAACAGATTTTGCGAACGGCAGGCTTCGAACTCACGCCGGTGCGCGACAGCCATCTATGTTGCGGCTCGGCCGGCACCTATTCGCTGTTGCAGAAAAATTTCTCCGAGTCCCTGCTCCGCAACAAGCTTGATGCGCTCCAGGCAGGTCGCCCGACGGTCATCGCCACTGCCAACATCGGCTGCCAGTTGCACCTTGGCAGCGAATCGGCGGTGCCGGTGCATCACTGGATCGAATTGCTGGACGACCCGAGTCTCGCATGCAGCTGAGACTCACTTGTACAAGAGGTATTTCCGCCGAACCTTTTCGAACTGCGACAGGCCGGCTTGCCAGCGCCGCTGCATCTCGGAGACGGGAATGTTTTTCTCGATATCCTGCCGTACCCAGTCGTTGCCGATCAGGCGATCGAAACCGGATACCTTGAAGGCGAACTGCTGTGGATAGAGTTCGTGGATCGTCGCGATCACGGTGAGCCCGACGACCACCGGGTTGAACGCATCGCGGTCCATCACATGCACCTCGATGCCGTTGCACGACTTGCCCTGATATTTCGAAAAGGTCGGCGTGAAATGGACGGGCCGGAACCGCACGCCATCCAGGTGCTTGCCGTTGAGCACGCGCGACAATTTGTCGGCGTCGATCCATGGCGCCCCGATCAGCTCGAACGGGCGCGTCGTACCGCGGCCTTCGGACACGTTGGTGCCTTCCATCAGGCCCATGCCCGGATATACCAGCGCCGTGGTTTCGGTCGGCATGTTGGGCGAGGGCATCACGAATTGCAGCGGCGTATCGTCGTAATACATCGACCGCCTCCAGCCGCGCATCTTCACCACCGTCAGGTCGGCGCCGATGTGGAACTCACTGTTGAAGAGCTCGGCCAGTTCGCCGATCGTCATGCCATAGCGCAGCGGAATCGGATACTCGCCCACGAACGAAGCGAACTTCGGATCGAGCACCGGCCCCTGCACCCTGGTGCCGCCGATCGGATTCGGTCGATCCAGCACGAGGATCGGGATGTGCGCCGCCGCCGCGGCCTTCATCACGTCCGCCATCGTGTACAGATAGGTGTAGAAGCGCGCGCCGACGGCCTGGATGTCGAACACCAGCACGTCCACACCCTTCAGCATCGCCGGCGTCGGCTGGCGCGTCTTGCCGTACAGGCTGTACACCGGCAAGCCGGTCGCCGGATCGCGGTCCGACCCGACGCTCGCACCCGCCTGGTGTGCGCCGCGGATACCGTGCTCGGGACCGAACAGCGCAACCAGATGCACGCCCGGCGTATGCGCCAACAGATCGACATCGCTGACGAGTTCGCGATCGACGCCGGTCGGATTGGTGATCAGTCCGACGCGCTTGCCGCGGATCAGATCGAGCCGATCGTGCAGCAATACTTCGATGCCGGTCTGGAAGGCGGCCGTGGAATGCTCGTGCACCGCAGCCGGCATCGCCGCGAATGACGTCGAACATGCCCACAGCGCGAGCAGTGCGACGATGGTCCGGAAGGCGCGGCCGCCATCAATAGTCACGCTGCTGCCACTGGTTGTCGGTGATCTTCGGCTGCGTCGCCTTGCCGCCAGCATGGACCTGAAGATCGTCCACGTACCAGCCGCGGCCATTGATTTCGTCATCGGTCCGGTAGCGGAATTGGACGAACTGCGCATCCGCCGGCAACGCCACCGTTTTGGTTTGCCAACCGTCGCTGGAACCCGTCAACCCATCGAGCGCCTGCCAATGCACGCCATCGGGCGATGCCTCGATGCTGCCGTAATCGTCATCGGGTTGCAAGCGATACCAAGTCTGGAAAGTCAACGTGGCGCCGGAATGCGGCTCGACTTTGGCGGTCAACGTTCGGTTCAAGTAATCGCCATAGCCGGAGAACCACGCAGGCCCGCCATCGGGCGCGGTGACGGGAATCGCGTTGGCGATGTCGGTGTTGATGTCGTGCAGCGCGGTGACGGCGGACGGGCCATGCCGGTTCGGGTGCACGCGATTGGTCAGGATCACGGCAACGATATTGTTGCGCGTGTTGATGACCAGCGACGTCCCGGTAAAACCTTCATGACCCGATGAGTGCGGCCCGGAAAGCGCGCCCATCAGCCAGCCGCGATCGATCGACCAGCCAAGGCCGGTGGCGTCGTCCGGAAATTTCTTGTCCCAGTTGGTCAGCAGCAGATCGACCGCGTGCTGCGACAACACGCGGGCGCCGTCGTAGGTGCCGCCGTTCAACATCATCTGTCCGAAAATCGCAAGGTCGTACGCGGTGCTGAAAACCCCGGCGTGCCCGGCGACGCCGTCGAGCGCCCAGGAATTTTCATCATCGACAGATCCCCACAGCATGCCGCGATGCGTCCATGGCTGGTATTCGCTTGCCGTGATGCGCGGCTTCAGTTTCGCCGGCGGGTCGTACATCGTGTCCGTCATGTGCAACGGCCCGGTGAGATGCTTGCTGATGAACACGTCTTCGCGCTCGCCGCTCAGCTTTTCGATCAAGGCGCCCAGGGTGATGAAGTTGATGTCGCTGTAAACGTAGTGGGTGCCGGGCGGATGTTCGAGCGGCAGTTGCAATACGTAGTCCATGCGGTCCTTGCGTGAGCCCTTGATTTCGAACAGCGGCGTCGGCGGGTCGGGGCGGAATCCGGATGTGTGCGTCAGCAACTGCCGTATCGTCACTTCCTCCTTGCCGTGAACACCGAACTGCGGCAGGTACTTGGCGACCGGATCATCGAGCTTGAACTTGCCCTCGTCCCACAACTGCATGATCGCGACAGCCGTGAACAGCTTCGAGACGGAAGCCATGTCGAAGATTTCATCCCTTTCCATCGGCCGCGGATCGCTCGCCAAGGCGTAATCGCCATTCGTGTAGAGCGACGCGTAACCATAGGCCTCCCATTTGGCGATCACGCCGCGGCGTGCGACCAGCACCACGGCGCCAGGAGCGGCGCGACGGGCCAGCGCGCGGCTGACGGTACCGTCGATGTCGTCCAGCGCCTGTGGCACGAATCCCGCCTCGGCTGCCGAGCCGTCGTGCAAAACCGTTGCGCAAGGACAATCCGGCCGATTCCAGGCATGCGCATACGAAGGATTGGCGGCCCTTGCCGGCGCTATCCCGACCAGCATCATCGCCAGAACGACGGACATCGATACTCGAACCTGATTGCCTGCAATCATGCTTCTTTGGCCTTCTCGAAATGAACCGCGGTAAATGGATCCGCATCAATAATGGATCGCCTGGGTCTGCTGACCCAGCACTTTCCAGATCGCCGGATCTTCATAACCCAATACCCAGGCCGAAAATCCGCGGAAGTGATACTGGCGGACCAGTTTCAGCTTTTCGGAAAACGAGCGGGCGTTTTCAATGAACAGCCATTCGAAAACACCGTTGGGCCCCGGCCAATACACATAGTCCACGCCCATCGAGTCCATCCACTGCGGCGTGACCTGATGGCGATCGAGCAAGTCCTGCACTTCGCGCCAAGTGATTTCATCGCGCGTCGAATGCGGGCCCTTCTTGTCGCTGTACGCGGCGTACCAGTGATCCGAATAAGTGGGAACGCCGAATGAAACCTTGTCCGGATCGATGCCAAGCCGCACCAGATAATCGGCCATTCGCCGCATCCACGGCAGGCCGGCGACGGGTCCGGGCGGCGTCAGGGCCGTGTTCTGGTCGTAGGACATGAACGACATGAAATCGCCGATCGCGGCCAGCTTCTTGAAATCGAAAGCCCCTTTCCAGTTCTCATAAAGAAACTTGCTGAAATCGGAACTATCCGATGCCGGCACCGGCTGCTCCGCCTTGACCACCGCCATCGAAATCTTGAAACCGTGGGCGTGCAATGCCTTGGCCGCCTCACGGTAGAAATCCGTGTAGGCCTCGCCATCGCTCACATGCACGTTTTCGAGATCGAATTGCCAGCCGTAATAGTGATCGTGCTGCGCGTCGTACAGCATGATGTCGATCGCACGCGCGCGCGCCTTGGGGTCATTCAAGAACGCGTGGATGCCTTCCTGGTCGAAGCTCGCGACGATCGGCATGACCTTGACGCGGTTGGACGCCGCGATCTGCAACACGCGCGGATCAACACCGCCGTAAACCGTCCCGTATTTGTCGATGTGATACGCCGCCGGCACGATGATGGAGATCTGTGACGCATGCGCCTTGAAACTCTGCAGCGCGTCCATCGTGTCGGTCATGTAGAACAGGTTTTCCGACTTCACGGATTGGGCCAGGGCATTCCCCGAAGCAAACACCAATCCGCACCCGAGCAGCAGGGCAAGACGAAAACGTCTCGAGGTCATTTCGTTCATCTCCCATCCCATGGCTTCATCGACCGGCAAGCAAGGCCGCTTTCCGAGCGCAGACGATCGGCGATGCACGCAAAAAGCCGCCGCCGATGATTGCACTCGCCCTCACCGCCAGCCAACGACGCGGCCCGGTTGCACGACAGTTCGCACGGCCGACGACGGTGTGTTCTTGTGGCCGGGATCGTACACGCGCGCAATACGCGTGTAGAGGCGACCTCGACGACGGAACGGGCGGCAACGGCGCGCCCGCGCAGCTGCGAATGTGCAGCAGACAAGCGGTTTTGACACGTTTCGAGCATCCCGGCAGCTAACGAAACCATAACCCCCAGCTATGTCGAGTGACGGTCTTTTCATTGGTGGTTTTCGTCGGCCATTGATTATGCTCGACGGCATACCGCGAGGGCGCACGAAGAGGTTTCGAGGGTCGTGCGCATGGTGCTGCTGCCCCCGCCAGGGTTGGCGTTCGCACATGGCTTGCGACTCGATACACCAGCAATTGGAAGTGCCGCGCTCACCACACCCGCAAGCTCACTACACGCGTGAACCATCCACCGGGGAGTACGTAACATGATGAGCAAGTCTCTGCGCACGACATATCGCAACAACATCTTCAAGCGCAAGGCGCTGGCCATCGCCATCGGCTCGGCCGCGCTGGGTTTTGCCGGTGCGGCCTGGGCGCAGGCCACCAACGGCACCATCTACGGCACCGCGCCGGTGGCATCGGGCGAAACCATCCAGATCACCGGCGGTGCGGGGTACAACCGCACCATCACGGTCGGGCCATCCGGCAAATATTCGATCACCCTGCCCGTCGGCACCTACACCGTGTCGTTGCTGCAGGACGGCAGGGTGGTGCAGAGTCGAACCGGGGTGACGCCGGCCGCGGCCGGTGCGGTCGCGGTGGATTTCGCGTCTTCCGCCGTCGGCGGCGCGCCCCAGACACTGGGTGCGGTCAACGTCACCGCCAACTCGATTCCGGCGATCGACGTGACCACCACCAACCAGGTCACCACGATCACGGCCAAGCAGTTGCAGCAACTTCCCCTGGCACGTACTGCCGAGGACATCGCCCTGCTGGCACCGGGTGTCGGCATGGGCAGCCCCGAACTGAGCGGCGGCCCGTTGGGCACGCCGGCCAATGTGTTCGGCGGCGCCTCGACGGCCGAGAACGCGTATTACGTGGACGGCATGAACACCACCGAGGCGCTTAACCAGCAGGGCGGCATCACGCTGCCATACGGCGCGATCCAGCAGCAGCAGACCTTCATATCGGGCTACGGCGCGAAGTACGGCCGCTCGATCGGCGGCGTGATCAACCAGATCGGCAAGAGTGGCTCCAATGAGTGGCATTTCGGTGGGCGGGCGCAATGGCGGCCCGCCAAATTGCGATCCGATCCGATCAACTACTACTACGCCAACCCGCTGATTACAGATCCCGTCTCGGATGCGGGTACCCTGCCCGGCGACATCGCCGTCTATCGCAAGGACAACAGCTCCAGCGAAACGACCTACGACGCCTACATCAGCGGTCCGATCATCAAGGACAAGTTGTTCTTCTTCGTGGGCGCCGAGCAGGACAACAGCAACTACCGGACCACCAGTGAGTTTGGCGGTGGCGCCACTACCGAAGACGTGACCGTCCACGACCCCAAACTCTATGCCAAGCTGAACTGGAACATCAACGACAACAACATCCTGACAATCACTGGCCTCCAGAACGAGCACAAGGTATGGGGCACTGTTTACGACTTCGACTACGACACCCTGCAGAAAGGTGGTTTCAACAGCCTTGACCAGACCGGCAAGACCGCGTTCCGGATGTGGACGGCCAACTACACGTCCTACCTCAGCGACAACCTGACCCTGAATGCGATGCTGGGCAAGATGCACGGCGAGTATTACACGCAGCAGCCAGGCTATCCCGGCTTCGATCCATCGCTTCCGCACATCGCGAATGCTTCTTACCAGGATCCTGCATTCGTGCCACCTGGTGGCATCCGCAACTCGCAGGGCAATTCGACGGTCGCGGACCCGGGCCATAGCGAAGCGGTGATGAATTATCGCCTGAGCCTCGACTACAGGTTGGGCACGCATGACATCCAGGTCGGC
>JAICIW010000158.1 GCA_025928735.1 Rhodanobacteraceae bacterium
GCCCGCGTGCGAATGCAAGGCTGACGTCATCGACCGCGCGCGTTGCACCGAACGCGCGGGTCGCGTGGATCAGCGCGAATGCCGAATCAGTGGGTTTCGTGCTGGATTCCGGCGAGGCATGCATCGTCGATATCGCGCCGCTTGCGTCCGACCACGGCGTAGTAATACAGCATGTTGCCCTCGATCGAAAGCCGGTGGCGGTAGCGTTCCAGGCGATGCAGTTTCAGGTAATCGTCGTGCACCATGTGCTTGACCAGCCGCGAGAAGCCGCTGGTATCGGCGGTGTCGAGGAATGTTTCCTTGATGTTGAACGCGACCCAGCCATCGTCGCGCACCAGGTTGTACGCCGCCGCGAAGGCCGCCACCGGAATGTCGCCGAAGCCGAGTGCGGCGACGGTGGTCATCGCGTCGAAGCTCCAGCCTTTCAATTCCGCCAGCACTTCGGGCGACAACCTGGTGAGATCGGTGACGTAATAGGCGTCATAGGCGCCCGGCCGATCGCGGTCGGCGGCGCGTTCCGCTTCCTGGATATTGTCGATGCCGACCACGCGCGCGGCGCCATGCTGCACCAGCAGCTCGCCGACCATGCCGTTGCCGGCGCCGACGTCCAGCACGCGCATCTGGGTGGGATCGTCGCCGGCTTTCGTCGCCGCATCACGCAAAAGTTCCGTGAGCTTGGCTGGCGAAGTGCACTTCAGCCGTTGATAGAACAACTGCTCGTACAAACCCGGGCGGTTGTAGATGTCGGCGTAATCGTGAAAGGCGATGCGGCGCTCCTTGCCATCCTCCATGATCGTGAAGTACGCCTCGGCCTGGCTGGCGCGAGTGAGATTGTCGGCAGGAAAACGGATGTGATAGCGCTGCGGTCGCATGCTTCTCCTCGGAGTCGAAAAGGAAGGAAACGTCGCGACAGGAGACGTGGCAGCGCACGGCAGCACTGAACCTTGAATCCCCTTGCGGTGCCGAAGGGCGCGTGCGCGGCGACGCTGTCTCTCACCGTATTGCATGCGCCGCGGTATTGCAAACCCGAGGATCGGCGCGCGGACAGCAACCGTGGCGACGCCGCGAATACGCGAGGGGTCGCATCGAGACGATGTTGTGCGTGGTCGACATCGGAAGATGTCTTTGCCAATGGTTTCCCCGCGGGTTTAGGATGGCGAACTCGTCGAGTGCCTGGGGATGCCATGAAAACGTTGCCTGTCGCGCGCCAGTTCCGTGGCCTTGCGTCAACACTGGCTGCGCTGTTGCTGGTCGTTTCCGCGTCGGCCTTTTCGGCGCCGCCCCCGCAGTATCCCGATTATCCGAGCGAGACGCCGGCGCACTTCAATCCGGTGACCGCGAATCACGATTACATCCGGCGCGAGGTGGAAATCCCGATGCGCGACGGGGTGAAATTGCATACGGTCATCCTGGTTCCGAAGGGCGCGACGCATGCAGGCATCCTGCTGACGCGCACGCCGTACAGCGCGGACGCGCAGGCCGGCCGCATGCAACTCGGCCAGCTCAGCGGCAATCTGGAAGTGACGTTGCAGGGCTACGACAATCCGGCCGACGTGATCGTGGAAGACAAGTACATCCGCGTGATCCAGGACATACGGGGCAAGTACGGTTCCGGTGGCGATTACGTGATGAACCGGCCGCTGCACGGCCCGCTGAACCCGACGCCGGTGGATGATTCCACCGACTGCTACGACACCATCGACTGGCTGGTGAAGCATGTGCCGGAGAGCAACGGCAAGGTCGGCATCATCGGCATTTCCTACGACGGCTTCGAACCGCTGATGGCGCTGGTCAATCCGCATCCGGCGCTCAAGGTATCGGTGCCGATGAACCCGATGGTGGACGGCTGGATGGGCGACGACTGGTTCCACAACGGGGCGTTCCGCCAGCAGAACATCCCGTACATCTACGAGCAGGAAGCCACGCGCAGCAACGACGTCAAATGGTGGTCGAACTATTACGACGACTATGACTTGTACATGCACTACGTCTCGGCCGGCGCGCTCGGCAAGGCCCACGGCATGGACCAGATCGGATTCTGGCGCAAGCTCGTCGCGCACCCGGCCTATGATTCGTTCTGGCAGGAACAGGCGATGGACAAGATCCTCGCCAAGCAACCGCTCAAGGTGCCGGTGATGCTGGTCCACAGCCTGTGGGACCAGGAAGACATCTACGGTGCGATGGCGGTATATCGCGCGATCGAGCCGAAAGACAAGAACAACGACATGGTGTATCTCGTGATGGGTCCGTGGCACCACGGCCAGGAAATCGAGGATGCCAGTTCACTCGGTGCCATCAAGTTCGGCAGCGATACCGGCCGCTATTTCCGTGAGCACATCCTGCGTCCGTTCCTTGCGCATTACCTGAAGGACGGTGCGCCGAAGGACGACGTGGCGCCGGTGACGGCGTACGTGACCGGCAGCAATCACTGGGAACGTCTCGACGCGTGGCCGTCGGGATGCCGCGGGTGCGGCGTCAAGATGAGGCCGCTGTATCTGGAAGCGAACCACATGCTCGGATTCGACACGCCGCAGGCCGGCGGCGAAGGTTACGACGAATACGTGTCCGACCCTGCGAAACCCGTGCCGTTTCGCGCCCGCCCGATCCAACCGGTGGGCTACGTCGCCCCGCAGACCTGGTCGCAATGGCTGGTGGATGATCAGCGCGAAATGTCGGGGCGCACGGACGTGCTGAGTTACGAGTCGGCGGTGCTGACGCGACCGGTGAAAATCAGCGGCCGCCCGCAAGTGCACCTGATCGCTTCCACCAGCGGCACCGACAGCGACTGGGTCGTGAAGCTGATCGACGTGTATCCGGACCAGGTCGCGGAGCAGCCCGAACTCGGCGGTTACCAGTTGATGATTTCCGCCGACATCCTGCGCGGGCGCTATCGCCAGGGTTTCGACAAGGCCGAACCGATCAAGGCCGACACGCCATTGCCGTATCAGTGGTATCTGCCCACGGCGAACCACGTGTTCCTGCCGGGCCACCGCATCATGGTGCAGATCCAGTCGAGCTGGTTCCCGCTCTACGACCGCAATCCGCAGACGTTCGTGCCGAACATCTTCTTTGCGAAACCGGCGGATTACGTGAAGGCCACGCAGAAGGTTTACCGCACGCCGGGCAACGAAAGTTACATCGACTTGCCGCTGGCGCCTTCGCCGGGCGGAGACTGAGCGCGGCACGAGAGAATCTCTGGACGATCCGGTAATTCGTCATCCCGACGCAAGCCGGAACCAGTGACTTTCGTGCAACGCACCGACATCCAGACGCGCCGGGCTGCTCGCGCCATGCATGGATGGCGCGAATATTCCGGGATGACGATCGACCAATGGTTTCTAATGCCGCGTGCGCTTGCCGCTGGCGGGGTTCATTTCCACGCTCACCGCAAACGTGCGCTGTTCGCCGGGCTGCATCGCGCCGACGCCGACCAGGCGCCGCGCGATTTCCTCGCCGCGCTCGTTGCGGATCGTCAGCACCATCGAGTATTCCCACGCGCCGGCGTCGGTCGGATTCCGGAAACTGCCTTCGACGCGTAGTGGCGTCAGCGTGGCCGGCGTGGCCAGATCACCGGCCGGGCCGCCGTAACGCAGCTTGTGGTTGCACGCAGGGCAAACCTGCGAGCTTTCCAGGATCGTCTCGCGGCAGTGCGGGCAGGTGCGCGTGGCGCCTGCCGCACCCGCCTGCGGCGGGGTCATTTACCGTTGCCGTTGACGTGACCGTTGGCCTTGTGCGCGTCCGGCGAGCCGCCTTTGTCGTCCCAGCCGAACTCGGCCTGACCGCGCATGCGCGAACCCTTGGCCACGCTGAAGGTGGTGGATTTCACGTCGCCCGTCAGGGCGCCGGTCTGCAGCAATTCCACGTGCGCCGCGGTTTCGACATTGCCGGTCAATTCGCCGGCGATCGTCACGCGTTCCGCGCGCACGCTGCCGTTGACCTTGGCGCCATGTTCGATGGTGAGGTCGCCGCGCACGTTGATGTCGCCCTTGAAGCGGCCGGCGATGCGCACGTGGCCGGCGCCCTCGATCTTGCCTTCGATCACGAGGTCGGGCGCGATGTGCGATTCGGATGCCGACTTCGCCGACGCCGGTGCGGGCTCGGTGTTGAAGCTCGGAGCTTTCGCGGCGGGCGCGGGTTGTTCAACCGGCTCGGGCATGTCGAAGCGCGCCACGTCGGGCGGGTTCGGCAGCGGGGATGACGGGGATTTTGCGGGTTCTTTCCACAGGGCCATGACAGGGCTCCGGTTTGGTCAGGGAAGCCCGAGCGTACCGCCAAATCGGCCGGAGGGGAATGGAAAAATGAACAGAAAAACGTGCCGGTACGCGGAATTGTGCGGTGCTTCTCTGGTAGTACCTGAGCAGCCGCCTCGGACGAAATCGATTCCGGGTTCCGCCCGCACACGGCGCGGGCGGCTATTCTCCCGATACCGCGACAGGGGGAGGCGGACATACGGAATCTTGAATGGTGGATCGCGGCCGTGTGCGTTTCGGTCGCGCTCGCGTTGGCGGGTTGCCAGCCGCAAACCAGCGATGCCACGTCGCGCGAACAGGCAAGGCAGGCGCCCCAAGTGACGCCGCTGTCGGTGGCGGGCCGCGTGGCTGGCGTTCGCGCCGGCGCATTGCTGGGTGACCAGAAGGCCGTCCAGCAGAATATCCAGGGCATGACCAAGGATATTTTGCACGACGCGCACATTCCCGATGCATCGCGGCCCATCAGTCGCGAAGCGGCCCGCGCGGCCATCCAGCCGCTCGCGGGGGTGCGCTCGGTGGTGTGGATCGACCACGACAATCTTCTGGTGATGGTGGGCGGCGCGCAGTATCGCAACATGGCCATGGTCGATCGTGCTTGCGATGCGCTTGCGCCGTTGGGCGACACGATGGGCGTGGTGGTGAATGTGCAGGACGTGACAGCCACGACTTCCGAGGGCGCGGACGCCGTTTCCCGCAATTGTCAGTTGCCGGAAGGGCAACGTGCGTTCATGCAGTCGAGGCGACGGATCGAGGCACTCGATCCCGCGACCCGGAAGGCCTTCGAGGCGCAGCAGGGTTCATCGTCGCATTAGCCCTCGGGTCGAACCTGCAACACCGTCTACGACGACATCCCTTGGTTCGCCTGGACCCAACACCGCCGTCATCCCGGCGCAAGCCGGGGTTCGTTTTGATTCTGGTGTGAGAGCAAAATGGGTTCCGGCTTGCGCCGGAATGACGAGCCGAAGTAGTGCGGCCCGCTGTCGAATCCGTTATCACTCGTTCGTCGCCTTGGCAAGAGCGCAATAAGGCCGGCATCCGCTGGCCACGGGCCCGTCCACCAACGAGGAGACACGACGATGCGATTCCTTTCCCTGATCCGGGTCGCCGAGAACACCGGCCAGAAACCCAGCGAAAAGCTGATGGCCGACATGGGTCGATTGATCGCCGAGACGACCGCGGACGGAACCCTGCTGGGTACCGCGGGGTTGCGGCCAACCTCCGAAGGCAAACGCATGCGCTTGTCCTGCGGCAAGCGGACTGTGTCGGATGGGCCGTTCACGGAATCCAAGGAAGTCATCGGTGGTTATGCGTTACTGAAGGCCGAGTCGATGGAGCACGCGTTGCAACTGACGAAGCGCTTCCTGGACGTGCATGGCGACGAGTGGGAAGTCGAATGCGAACTGCGGCAAATCGACGAGCATTGCTAGGGAATCTTTGATCAGCTTTACCTTTCGTTATTTCGGCGAAAGCCGGAATCTAGCGACTTTCGCAATGCGATGAAGTGCAAAGTCACTGGGTCCCGGCTTTCGCCGGGATGACGAGAAAAAACGTCCCGAGATTTACGTTCAACTCTTCACGCAACGTCTGGAGCATTTCGATGATCCCCACCATCACGGCGTTCGAACAGTCGCCCGACCGCGGCCAGGGGCTGGCGCGCGACATGCGCGTGCGCTGGGCGCTTGA
>JAICIW010000120.1 GCA_025928735.1 Rhodanobacteraceae bacterium
GCGCCAGTGGTGCTGGAACTTGCGAACTGAAGCGGGCGCCCCGATCATCTGACCCATGGACGAAGCGCCTGCCCATCGCGAAATCATCGATGACATCGAGCTGGAAGTGCTCGACCGTTATCTGCGCGGCCACGCGCGCGATTCCGACGAAACCATGTTGCTGGATGGCGTGCACGGCATGCTGACCGCGCTGGCGATCGGCCCCGATCCGGCGCTGCCCGAGGAATGGTTGCCGGAAATCCTGCACGCGCCATTCGAGGATCCGGAACAGGGCGCCGCGGTGCTGGGCCTGCTGGCCAAGCTCAATGATTCGATTCCGGCCGAGCTCGAAAGCGAGGTGTACGAGCCGGTGCTCGGCGAAGTCGCGCCCGAACAGGCCGTCAGCAGCGATCTCACCGCGGCCGGCTGGTGCGAAGGGTTCAGCCGCGGCATCGATTTGCGCGCGTCGATCTGGGAAGCGCGTCTGGCCGAAGACGGCGAACTGCTGGAGATGCTTTCGCCCATCATGGCGCTGGCCGTGGACGAGGGCGTGCTCGCGGCCGACATGCCGATCGCCAAGCTCGATGACAACGAATACGAAGCCTGCCTCGCGCAGATTCCGGACGCGGTCGAAGCCGTCGCGCACTACTGGCGCGTGCGTCCGCCCACCGAACGCGAACGCACCGCGGGCGGCGGCGCGTCGTCCAGCGCATTTGCGAGTACGCCGGCGAGACGGGGCGGGCGTTGGGTGCATTAGTGTGCGATCGTCCGTGATCGCGGCTTCGCTGAATGCTGTCGAATCCCCGAGGATTCAGCGTCTGCAAACTCCAGAACGGGCATCCCTGCCCTGACTTCTCACCAACAACCGCTGCGAAAGGAGCCGCCAGGCAACCCATTCTTGCCTTGGGCCCGCTCGATGCGGGCGCCCGATTGCCGCGTTTGTTTCCGAATACTTCGGTTGGCTGCATGACAGATACCGGGCTTTACGAACCCATCAACACCTTGAAGCCGGTTGCGGCGGGCATCTGGATCGCGGATGGTCCGGTGGTGCGGATGGCCGCGCCGTTTGGCATGAGCGCGCCGTTTCCCACGCGCATGACGATGGTGCGTCTGCGTGATGGCACGCTCTGGTGCCATTCGCCGATCGCGCCCGACGATGGCTTGTTCGCCGAAATCGACGCGCTGGGTCCGGTGCGGCATCTGGTGTCGCCGAATCTTTTGCACTACGCCTCGATCGCGGTGTGGAAGCGGCATTACTCCGATGCGCTCACATGGGCCTCGCCGGGCGTGCGTCGACGCGCGGCGTCGCAGCAGATCGCCGTCGCGTTCGATGCCGACCTCCCCGACGCGCCGCCGGAAGCCTGGGCGGGCGAAATCGACCAGGTGCATTTCCGCGGCAGCCGCGCGATCGAGGAATTCGTGTTCTTCCATCGCGCGAGTGCCACGGTGGTCCTGGCGGACCTGATCGAGAACTTCGAGGCTCAGAAACTTGGCCGCGGCATGCGCTGGATCGCGCGCCTGGGCGGTGTGCTCGATCCGGATGGCAAGGCGCCGCTGGACATGCGCATGACTTTCCTGGGCCGCAGGCGCATCGCCCGCGCATGCTTCGAAAAGATCATGGCGTGGCATCCGCGTCGGGCCATCCTCGCACACGGCCGCTGGTATCCGGAAAACGCCGAAGCCGAGTTGCGCCGGGCGTTCCGCTGGCTGGATTGATCCGCGTTGCGCCGGGCGAACACTGCGTTCGCGCCTCGGGCATTGGCTTTGCGACCGGAAAGGCGCATCTTGGTCGCATCTGATTTGCGGTTGTCCGTGATCGCGGCATCTCGGGTCGGCAGGAATCCGAAAGGCTCGCGGCGGCTGAGCAACATCAGAACGGCTATCCGTGGCCTGACTTTTCACAACAGCTCGATCCGGAGGTGTCCCGTGACTTCCCGCACCATCACCCGCCGCGTACGCGGCATTCCGACCAGCGACGGCGCCGGCGTCAAGCTGACCCGCGTGATCGGCCAGCCGAAGCTGGATTCGCTGGACCCGTTCCTGCTGCTGGACGAGTTCGGTTCGGAAGCCGCCACCGATTACGTCGCCGGCTTCCCCGATCATCCACACCGCGGCTTCGAAACCGTCACCTACATGCTCGACGGCCGCATGCGCCACCGCGACAACCACGGCAATTCCGGCCTGCTGGAATCGGGCAGCGTGCAATGGATGACCGCGGGCCGCGGCATCGTGCACTCGGAAATGCCCGAACAGGAACACGGCTTGATGCGCGGTTTCCAGTTGTGGGTGAATCTTGCCGCGAAGGACAAGATGATGCCGCCGCGCTATCAGGACATCGCGCCCGAAAAGATTCCCACCGCCGAACCCGCGCCGGGCGTGAAGGTGCGCGTGGTGGCGGGCGACATGTTCGGCGTGCGCGGGCCGGTGGACGGTATTGCGATCGAGCCGGTGTACCTCGATATCGCGCTGGAGCCGGGCGCGAAGTTGTCGGTACCGCTCCCCGAAGCCCACAGCGCGTTCGCCTACGTTTTCGAAGGCGACGCCGTGCAGATCGGCGCGGAAACGCTGGGCCTGCGCGAACTCGGCGTGTTGTCGAAGGGCGATGCCGTTGAACTTGCGGTCGGCAAGGACGGGCAAGCCGCGCGCGTGCTGTTGGTCGCCGGACGTCCGCTCAACGAACCCGTCGCGCGCTACGGCCCGTTCGTGATGAACACGCCCGAGCAGATCATGCAGGCGATGCAGGACTACCAGGCCGGAAAGTTTTGATGCGGTCATCCCTGATCGCCCCGCAGCCGGTCGCACCGTTGCCTGCAGGATTCTCGGGTCGGGAATGTCGGAACGGCCAACCTTGGCCTGACTTTTCGCAACAGCCGCTTCGATCGGGAATCTGGTACCGCCATCACAAACGCCGGGCGGCTTCCGCCGTCCGGCCATGGCTTGGCTACCGGAATGCCTCATCACGTCCCCGATGAAGCCACCGCGGTTGGCACGCTTGGTGCTTGGTTCCAGGATACGCCCGAGCGCTTTCCGAGCTTGGGGCAGACGGGGAAGCGCCGCTCGTTCGGGGGCGTGATTGCAGGCATTGGCCTGTGCGTCAGGCGGATGCCGCAAGCACCGGCGGCAACACTGGGGAAACCGATGAAAGGCATCGTCTTCAACGTGCTCGAAGAGGTCGTCGTCGCCCATCATGGCGAGGCGGTCTGGGACGACCTGCTCGACGCGGCGGGCTCCAACGGCGTCTATACCTCGCTCGGAAGCTACCCCGACGATCACATGATGCGCCTCGTCAAGGCGGCGTCCGACGCGCTGGGCATGCCGCCGGCAGATGTGGTGCGTTGGTTCGGCCGCCAGGCGATGCCGCGTTTCGCGGAACGCTATCCCGAATTCTTCACCGCGTACACCTCGACCCGACCGTTCGTGCTCGCGCTCAACACCATCATCCATCCGGAGGTGCGCAAGCTCTACACCGGCGCCCTTTGCCCCAATTTCGATTTCGAGGATGCCGAGGATGGCGCGCTGCTCATCGGATATCACTCACCGCGCAAACTGTGCGCGCTCGCACACGGGTTCATCGAAGGTGCCGCGGACTACTACCACCAGCACGCCGGGGTCGAACACCTGGCGTGCATGCATCGCGGTGACCCGCGCTGCCTGATGCGCATGACGCTCCACTGATCGCCGGAACGCCCGCATGTCCGAGCCCATCGAACGCTGCGACCCGGACGAACTCGCGCGCATCAAGCGTCGCCTGGAACGCGAGCGCGCAGCCCGACGCGAAGCCGAGACGGTGTCCGAACGCGGCCTGCGCAGGCTCTACGCGCGCGAACAGGAATTGTTGCTGCTGCAGGATGTCGCCACCGCCGCGAACCTTTCGCAATCGGTGCGCGACTTCTTCCAGTACGCCTTGGCACGGATCTGCGACTTCATGGCCTGGCCGCTCGGCCATGCGTACGAAGTCGTGTCGGCCGATGGCGAGACTCGTCTGCGGTCGATGACACTTTGGTACGCGCGCGACGATGCGGTGGGGACCTTTCGTGACGCCACGAGGCTGCGTGAATTTGCGCCGGGCGAGGGGCTGCCCGGCCAGACCTTCATCTCCGGCAAGCCGCAATGGTTGACCGGCGTGCCGGATCGCGAAGATTTTCTCCGGCGATCCGAAGCCCGCGCCTGCCTCATCAGCACGGCCTGCGCCTTCCCCGTGCATGTCGGCGAAGAGGTGGTCGCGGTCTTCGAATTTTTCTCCGAACGCGCGCTGCAGCCGAGCCAGTCGCTGCTTGCACTGATGCCGCAGGTTGGGCTCCATCTCGGCCGTGCCATCGAGCGTCAGCGCGCCGAAGACCGTCTGATCCACGATGCGTCGCACGACCCGCTGACTGGCCTTCCCAACCGCGCGTTGTTTCTGGAACGACTCCACCAGTCGATCGCACATGCGCGGCGCAAGGCCGATGTGCAATTCGCGGTGCTCTTCATCGATCTCGACCGCTTCAAGATCGTCAACGACAGCTTGGGGCATCTTGCGGGCGATCGCCTCATCACCCAGGTCGCGGGTCGGCTCACGGGGGCGCTGCGGCGCGAAGACGTGGTCGCGCGACCGGATGCGACCACACCGGATTCCAGCACCCTGGCGCGTCTTGGCGGCGACGAGTTCACCATCCTCCTGACGGACATCCATGATCCGAGCGACGCGGTGCGCGTCGCCAACCGCGTGAAGGACGCGCTGCACCAGCCGTTCGCGATCGACGGACAGGAGGTCTATACCAGCGCCAGCATCGGCATTGCCTCCAGCGCTTCGGGATACGAGAGCGCCGACGCGATCCTGCGCGATGCCGACCTCGCGATGTACCGCGCCAAGGCTCTTGGCAAGGCGCGCTGGGAGCTGTTCGACCGGGAAATGCATCAGGCGGCGATGACGCGGCTGGCGCTCGAAACGGATCTGCGCCATGCGCTCCAGAACGAGGAGTTCGTGCTCCACTACCAGCCGGTCGTGTCGCTGCGAACGGGTGAGGTCGCCGGCTTCGAGGCGCTGGTGCGCTGGCAAAAACCCGACGGCGAATTGGTGCTGCCCGGCGGGTTCATCGAAACCATGGAAGACACCGGACTCATCGTGTTTCTGGGCGCCTGGGTGTTGCGCGAAGCTTGTCGTGCGGCGCGCATCCTCGAGGAGTTGTATCCCGGCGAACGCGCGCCGTCGATCAGCGTGAACGTCTCGTCGCGCCAGTTCGCGCAGCCGGACCTCGCCGCGCAAATCCGTAGCGTCATCGCGGAGGTCGGCATCGATCCGCACCACCTGCGCCTGGAAATCACCGAAAGCGCGATGATCGGCGACATGGATCGCGTCGCCGCCGTGCTGCGGGAACTGAAGGAGATCGGTGTCCGCGTCAGCATTGACGATTTCGGGACCGGTTATTCGTCCCTGAGCTACCTGCATTCGCTGCCGCTGGACGTGTTGAAGATCGACCGTTCGTTCGTCAGCGCGATCGCCCGCAACGGGGAAAGTCTCCAGATCGTGCGCACGATCATGAGCCTGGCCCACAATCTCGGCATGGACGTGATCGCCGAGGGCCCGGAGGACGCCGAGCAGGTGTCGCAATTGCGATCGATCGGCTGCGAGTTCGGGCAGGGCTATTACTTCTCGAGGCCGATCGACCTGCCCGCCGCCATCGCTTTTCTCGCGCGAACGCGAAGCGCAACCGAAACGCCTTGTTGAAAGCGATGCTCGCATTGCCACCCGCGGGGCGTGGTCCTGTTTGCACCCAAGCGGTCAGCACCAAATCCATCGCATGCCTCGCAGGCATCCACTTGGACTTCGAGGGCTGGATGCAGATCAGAGTTGAAGCAATCTCAACATCATCTTGCAAAAACGTCGCTACATGGCGGCCTGCTGGTTGCGTAGGATGCACGTTCATTCAAGCATGGAGATGGCGACATGAACGCTTTCCTGCACAAACTCGCTGGTCTTGCGCGCACGATTCCACCCTTTCACGAGAGCCACGCCGCGTGGCGCGCGCCCCGCGGCGTGACGGAGAAACCGACAAGCGCAGCGAACGGGTGCGGCACCCGACGCGGCGACACACCGCGGAAGTGGACCATCGCCGGACTGCGATGATCCGTTCGCTGGCGCATCGTGTCGGCGCCACTGCCGCCTCGCATTGAGTGACCCACAAAAAAACCGGACGGCTTGCGCCGTCCGGCTGGAGTCGCGCTGGCGGAGGGAGGGGGATCTCGGCCGCGCGTACTTTGTCGGTCCCTCTCGGGACGTGCTTGTGCGATCCTCGACGGATCAGCGCGCCTTCTTGGCGGGCGCGGCGGCGGCTTCGTTGGCCGCCTTCATGCTGTTGCGGGTCAGGTCGCCGAACTGCTCGGCGGTCTTCTGCGCGATACCCAGGATTTCCTGGCTGGCCGCGTAGGCCGCTTCGGCGCTGTCGCGCGCGAAATCGATGCCCTTCGGCCACAGCGCGGTGACGTCCTGCATCTCGCGGGCTTCCATCGAATCG
Source organism: Rhodanobacteraceae bacterium (assembly GCA_025928735.1). Classification (GTDB taxonomy): domain Bacteria; phylum Pseudomonadota; class Gammaproteobacteria; order Xanthomonadales; family Rhodanobacteraceae; genus 66-474. The sequence continues at coordinate 6,474 of JAICIW010000120.1, forward strand.
GCGACAAACGCCAGGTTCGACTTGGCCTGCGATTCCAGCGCCTTGACCTGCAGGCTCTGGATTTCGGCGAAACCCTTCAGCGCGGCGACCTGCGCCTTGTAGGCTTGCTCGGCGAACTGCTTGCCGAGATCGAGCGACTGCTTCTGGAACTGGCTGTACATGGTGTGCTCCCTCTTGCGGAGGTCGGTGGGAATTGGTGCCTACTCTAACGGATTCCATTGTGCAGTGCAACATTTTCGGGAAATGGTTCAGCCTGCGTATAAATACGGGTTACGAATCAATATCTTGATATAGTGCAATTTACTCGTTCGATGCTGCAGCGCAGCGTCTGCCGGGTGCGCATACATTCGAATCGGGGTCGGCTGTGCGGCGATCACGCATGCCGGCACGGCACGACCTGCGCGCTGCCCATCGACGGACAAAGCTTTGGGAAGACGAGGCGTCAGCCCGCTTCGAGCGCCTGCTGCGCGCGGCGCGCCCAGATCACGCTGTGCCGGTACGCCACTTCGTA
>JAICIW010000042.1 GCA_025928735.1 Rhodanobacteraceae bacterium
AGCGTGCAGTTCCGGCGTGAGATCGGAACGTTGCTGGGTGCCAGCGTGACCGAAGGCAACGCCGTGACCGACTACCAGAACGGGGCGGAGTTCTTCCCGGCGATGCTGGCCTCCATCCGCGGCGCGCAGCGCAGCGTCAACATGGAAACCTACATCTACTGGTCCGGCGACATTGCCAGGAAATTTGCCGACGCCTTGATCGAGCGCGCCCATGCCGGGGTCAAAGTGCACGTGCTGGCCGACTGGATCGGATCCTCGAAAATGAAGCGATCCTTGGTTGAACGCCTGCGCGCCGGTGGCGTGCGCTTCGAGTACTACCACCCGCTGCACTGGTATTCGCTCGATCGGATGAACAATCGCACGCATCGCAAGCTGCTGATCGTCGACGGCAAGATCGCTTTCAATGGTGGTGCCGGCATTGCGGACGCGTGGGATGGCAACGCCACCCGGCCGGATCATTGGCGCGACATGGAGTTTCGGGTGGAGGGTCCCGTTGCGGCGCAGATGCAGGCGATTTTCGCAGACAACTGGCTGACCACTACCGGCGAAGTCTTGCTGGGGGACGCTTACTACCCGGACCCGCCACGGGTTGGCAACACCGCGGTGCAGGCATTTGCCAGCTCGCCCGATGGCAGCAGCATCAACATGCAGTTGCTGTACCTGATGGCGATCAACGGCGCACGGCACAGCATCGACCTGGAGGCTGCGTACTTCGTCCCCGACGACTTGACCCGGACCGCACTGCTCGACGCGTTGCATCGTGGCGTGAAGGTGCGCATTGTCATGCCCGGTGCGCACGTGGATAGTCCGGTCGCGCGCAATGCTTCGCAGCAGGGCTGGGGCGAGTTCATGCAGGCGGGGGCGCGCTTTTTCGAGTACCAGCCCTCGCTGTTCCACAACAAGTTGATGGTGGTAGACAATTATCTGACGATCGGCGGTTCGGCCAACTTCGACGACCGCTCGTTCAAGCTCAACGACGAATCCAATCTCAACATTCCCGACCGTGCCTTCGCCACGCACATGACCGAAGTGATCGACGCCGACATCAGCCGCTCGCGCGAAGTCACGCTTGCGCAATGGCGCAAGCGCCCATGGACGCGACGCGTGGCCGACTGGTTGTCCACGCTGGGGTCGTCGCAGCTCTGAGAGAGAAACGGGGTCGAGAGGCAAAAAGAGCAAAAAGGGGACGGAGGCAATCAAGCCGGAAAAAAGGCGACGGAGGCCATCCGTCTGGGTCGCCAGGAGCCTTGGAAATCAGGTCAGGGGCTACTTTCCAGCGGGCGTTCGATTTCTTCGAGCCCGACCGCGTTTTTATCGTTTCTCAAGCAATACCCAGACCGCGGCGTGTCTGATCCGATCGACGCAAGGGCCTTGGCTCCGTTTTTCATGGGCAAGGGGCGTCTGGGCTGCCTGCAGCGGAGTAGACTTCCTGCACAGGGCCGTACGCAGGATTTGCGTATCCATGAGCGACCCAGCTGCCCGGTCCATGGCGGTTCGCCGCTTTTTCTCCGAGTTGCGGCGTCGCCGGGTCATGCGCGTTGCCGCCGCGTACCTGATCATCGGCTGGATAATCGTCGAGGTGGCTGCCACCGTGCTGCCGCCGCTGCAGCTGCCGGTGTGGACGGTCACGCTCGTGATCGTGCTGGTCGTGTTGGGCTTTCCACCGGCCGTGGTGATGGCCTGGATGTTCGACCTTGGCCCGCAAGGCGTGGAACGAACCCGCGCGCGGCCCGAGGTCGATGATTCCGACGCGCACGTCCCCGAGCCGCCCCCTCCGGCACCTGTTGCGATTCCCAGGCAGTCCCCCGCGAAACCGCCTTCCGATACGCACGACAGCCGCCGCAGCATTGCGGTACTGCCGTTCGTGAACATGAGTGGCGATCCGGGCAACGAATATTTCAGCGATGGTATTTCCGAGGAGATCCTCAACCTGCTGACGAAGTTGCCACAACTGAAAGTTGCCTCGCGAACGTCTTCCTTCTATTTCAAGGGCAAGGAGATCGACATCCCCACGATCGCAGCCAAGCTCAATGTCGATAGCCTCCTTGAGGGCAGTGTGCGCCGGTCCGGCAACCGTGTTCGCATCACCGCGCAGTTGATCGAAGTGGAGACCGACTCGAACCTGTGGTCGGAGACTTATGATCGCGACCTCGAGAATGTGTTCGCCATCCAGGACGATATCGCCACCAGTATCGTCAACGCGCTCAAGGTGACATTGAACCCGAAGCAGCGACGCTCGATCCTGTACGTCGCCACGACCAATGTGCAGGCCTACGACGACTATTTGCGCGGACGCAAGTTTTTCTATGCAATGAATCGGCGCGATTCCCTGCGGGCCATCGACATGTACCAGCGCGCCATCGCCCAGGACCCCAAATACGCCATGGCCTGGGCGGGCTTGGCGGATGCCTATTCCATGCGCTACCGCTTCCTGGAAGCGGATCCCGTGTATGTGGCCAAGGCCCTGGAATCCAGCGAGCGGGCATTGCAACTGGATTCGGACTCGGCCGAAGCGCATGCCTCCAAGGGGCTGGCGCTGTACATCGACAAGCAGCCGGCAGAGGCCGCACGGCATTTCGAAACAGCGATCCTGATCAGCGCAAATGCGTTCGAGCCCTATTTTCTGTATGGGGCGTGTTCCAGTTCGCAAGGTGATTACCTGAAGGCCACGCGACTTTACCTGCGCGCCGCGGAAATCAGCCCTGCCGACTATCTGCCACTGATCTATCTTGCCCAGGCCTATAGCGCCTTGCAGCGCAAGGACGAGGAAATGCAGGTGCGGCGCCGCGCCACCGATTTGATCCAGCGCGCGCTGGACGTGAATCCGGGCGATGCGCGCGCCCGCTACATGGGTGCTGCCAATTTCGCCACAATGGGAGACAATGCCAAGGCGCTCGAGTGGGCCGACCTGGCCCTTCAATCGAGTTCGGATGAGCCGATGGTCTGCTACAACGCGGCATGTACTTTCGCGGTGCTGGGCGACAGCGAGCGCGCCCTCGAATTGTTGGAGCGTGCGGTGGAGTTGGGCTGGGGTGACCGGGCCTGGATGGAAAACGACAGTGATTTCGTGTCACTGCACGACATGCCTCGTTTCAACGCGCTGCTGGCCAGTCTCCATTGATTGCAAAACAGGGGCGTGATCCCGCACGTTTCGTGGATGCGCTGGCAGGCAGATCGGGGGCCTTCTGACACGCCTGGACGATGCTCCGGGTCAATCACGGTCGGGACCGGGAATACGAGTCGGATCCACTTCCCAGCGGCCTTTCGATTTATTTGAGCGTGATCCAAGTGGGAGCGTGATCGCTCGTGCGTTCCCACCCGCGCACGTCCCGGTCCACGCCTGCGGATCGAAGGCACCGTGCTGCAGCGGGGCTCAGGAGAATGTGATCGATCCGCAGGCCGGCATCGCGCGCAAACGCGTTGCGCAGGTACTTCCAGAACGTGTAGATGCGCGCGTCCGGATGCAGCGCGCGCAGCGTGTCGGTCCAGCCTTGCGCCAACAGGTTCCGGTACGCGGCGCGCACTTCGGGGCGAAACAGCGCGTCGTCGACCCAGCGCTCCGGCGCGTAAACATCCAGTTCTTCCGGGATCACGTTGAAATCGCCGGCGAGGACCACGGGCAGGCCGGAATCCAGGAGATCGCGCGCGTGTGTTGTCAGACGTTGCAGCCAGCGCAGCTTGTAGTCGAATTTCGGACCGGGAGCAGGGTTGCCGTTCGGAAGATAGAGGCATCCGATGACGATGCCCCGCACGTCCGCTTCCAGATAGCGGCTTTGCACGTCAGCCGGATCGCCGGCCAAAGCGCGCCTTCGTTCCACGGGATCGCAATCCTTGCCGAGAATCGCCACGCCATTCCAGCTTTTCTGCCCATGCCACACCGCGCCGTAACCCGCTTCATTTAGTGCGGTGACGGGAAACTGCTCCTGCGGCGCCTTGAGTTCCTGCAGGCAAACAATGTCCGGTGACTGCTCTTCGAGCCAGCGCAGCAGCAAGGGCAGCCGCGCGCGAATGCCGTTGACGTTGTAGGTGGCGATCTTCATGGCTCGAATGGAACGGGCTCGGAGCGTTTCCAGCAGGTGATGACCGCAACGGTAGGGCTCAAGCGGGGGCGGTTTCGCGGCAACTCGGGTATTTGTCGCAGCCGCTCATGTTGACCACCGACTGGCGATGCAGGAAGGGTGATCCTGTCGGTGCTCAGGCCTGGTTCATGGCCGCCGGCCTATGCCAACGGCGATGAAGGAGATCAGGTTCTACGGACAGGGCAGGGTAACGCAAAGACGCGGCGGAATGCTGCGCGTGTGGCTTGGATTCGTTGCGGTCGCCGTGCTGCTGGCGCTCGCGGGCTGCGGGACCAATGCGACCTTGCCGATCAAGGCGCAGACCGGTTCGAACCCGAACCTGCCGCCGCCGAAATCGGAACTCATCCCGACCGTCAACATCGCGCCGGCCGAAGGTTGGACGGGCGGCAGCAAGCCGCAAGCAGCACCGGGTTTGGAGGTCAGTGCGTTCGCGCGCGGTCTCGACCATCCGCGCTGGTTGTACGTGCTGCCGAATGGCGACGTGCTGGTTGCCGAGAGCAATGCCCCGGCCGAAGCGAAGGGCTTGGGCGGTTTGAAGGGCTGGGTCATGAAGCGGGTGATGAAGCGCGCGGGCGCGGGCGTTCCAAGTCCCGACCGCATCGTGCTGTTGCGCGACAGCGATGGCGATGGCGTCGCGGACGTTCGCAGGGTGTTTCTCGATCACTTGCACTCGCCATTCGGCATGGTCTTGCTCGATGGTTCCCTGTACGTCGCCGACACCGACGCGCTGCTGCGCTTTCCGTATCGCGAGGGCGAGACGTCGATCACGGCACGCACGGAGAAGGTGACCGAGCTGCCGGCGGGCCCGATCAATTACCACTGGACCAAGAACGTCGTCGCGGCTCCGAACGGCGGCGCGCTGTATGTGTCGATCGGCTCCAACAGCAACGTCGGCAATCGCGGCATGACGGTGGAGCAAGGCCGTGCCCGCATTGTCGAGGTCGATCCCGCCACGGGCGACAAGCGCATGTTCGCGTTCGGCATGCGCAATCCTGTCGGCATGGCCGTGCAACCCGGAACCGGCGCGCTGTGGGCAGTCGTCAACGGGCGCGATGAACTGGGCGGGGATCTCGCGCCCGATTACCTGACCCGGGTGACGCCGGGCGGCTTTTATGGCTGGCCCTACAGTTATTTCGGCCAGCACGTGGATCCCAGGGTGAAGCCGCAGCGTCCGGATCTGGTCGCACGCGCGATCGTTCCCGATTACGCGCTCGGCTCGCACGTGGCGGCGCTGGGGCTCGCGTTTTACACCGGCGATCTTTTCCCGGCGCGTTACCGCGACGGTGCCTTCATCGGCGAGCACGGATCGTGGAACCGCAGGCCGCGCAGCGGCTACAAGGTCATCTTCGTGCCGTTCGCCGATGGCAAGCCAGCCGGCCCGCCGGAAGATATCCTGACGGGATTCGTCGCCGCGGATGGCAAGGCGCGCGGACGCCCGGTCGGCGTCGCGGTGGACCGTGCCGGTGCGCTGCTGGTCGCCGACGATGTCGGCAACGTGATCTGGCGCATCACGCCAACGCCCCAATAACGGGGTCAGGTTCACTTATTGGCGGGCGATCAACAAGAGGGCCGTTGCACTTTTCTGCGCTGACCCGGTTATCGCGCCCGCTAGTATCCCTGACACCCGTTCACTGCGGACGGTGTTGGCATCATTTCTGCAAGCTTTCAAAGAACCGCGCTGAACCGAAACGATGCCTACGACACTTCCCCCGCTCGCCGAGGTACTCGACCTCATGCCCGATGCGGTGTGCGTCGTCGACCCGGAGGGGCGGCTGTTGTTCGTCAACGCGAGCTTCCAGCGCATCTTCGGCTATGCGCCCGAAGAGGTGCTGGGCAGGCAGATCTTCAGCCTGGTCCATCCGGATGACCTCGAGGCAACGACCGAGCAGGCCGAACGGGTGATGGCAGGGGAGCTGCAGCGCCACTTCCGCAATCGCTATGTCCACAAGGATGGACATACCGTGGATATCCAATGGTCGGCGCGCTGGTTGCCGGAGCATCGCGTGCGGATCGGGGTCGGCCACGAAGTGACCGAGCTGCGGCGCGCCGAACTCGAGCTCGAGCACCGCGCCAACCACGACTCGCTGACCGGCCTCGTCAACCGGCACCGCCTGCGGGCGGAATTGCAAGCCGCGATCGACCGTGCGGCCGATGAGGGTGGCGGGCTGGCGCTTTTGTACATCGACCTCGACGACTTCAAGCACGTCAACGATCGCGGCGGCCATGCCGTCGGCGACCGCTTGTTGCGCGAGCTCGCCGCGCGCATGCAGAGGGGCGTCCGGCAAAACGACCTGGTCGCGCGCGTTGGCGGCGACGAGTTCGTGGTGCTGCTGCCCGATTGCGGCGTTCAGGTCGCGCGGGAAGTTGCCGACAACCTGCGGGCGCGCCTTGTGGCACCGTACCGGCTGCCGGAAGGGCTGTTTCAACTGGACGCGAGTATCGGCGTGGCCACGTTTCCCGCCGACGGGGCCGATGCGGAAGCTTTGCTGATGCACGCCGATCGGGAGATGTATGCCGCCAAGCATGGCGATCGCACGCGCGCCGAAAGCGTCGTCGGGGGACGGAAAACAGGCGCCGGGACGGCGTGACCGAGAACGCGGTCGACCGTTCTTTTCCCGCCGGACCTGCCACGCCGTGTACGATGCCGGCAGGGGTCCCACCATTTTGAACAAATCATGCGGGTAGCCGCAGCATTCCCACATTGGAGCACTGACGCGTGAGCGTGACCTTTTTGCGAGGGGCGCTGGCGCGGCGCTTCCGCCCGTTGTTCTGGCTGGGTGTGTGCTTCCTCGCCATCGCGTTCGTCACCCGCCTGATCCTGTTGCTGATGACGGGCTCGGGCGTGCCGCCGAATCCGCTGGATTGGTTGTACGCTTTCGGCGTCGGCCTCGGCTACGACCTGGTCACGTTCGTCTATTTCGCGTGGCCACTGGTGTTGTTCCTGTGGCTGGTGCCGACGCGGCGCGGGCGATTGCCGGGTTGGCAGCGGTGGCTGCTATACGTGTTGCTGCTGCTGGGACTGCTCGTTCTCTGCGCAGCGCTGTTGCATTGGCGGTTCCATGCCAACTTCAAGACGGGCTGGCCGATCCTGCTGCCGTTCCTGTTCGCGCTGCCGCTGGCGGCGTTCACCTACACCTCGCGCGTGGGGCAATGGATCCTGCGGGTGTTCTGCCTGTTGCTGCTGTTCGGGTTGCTGTTCGTGGGCGCGTCGGAACTGACGTTCTGGAACGAGTTCGGCTCGCGCTTCAACTTCATCGCGGTGGACTACCTGATCTACACGCGTGAGGTGATCGGCAACATCCGGGAGTCGTACCCGATCGCGCGCTGGCTGACGATGCTGGCGGTGGCCGCCATCGTGATCGTGGCGCTCACCCGACGCAGTCTGCGCACCCGCGACGACGACAGCCGCTTCGGACAGCGCTCGCTCGTCGTGCTGGGTTGGCTGGTGGTCACGCTGGTCACGGCGTTCACCGTCAACTCAGGGCTAAAGGATCGCCGGCAAAACACCTACGTCAATTCGCTGGCTGGCAACGGCATCTACGAATTCTTCGCGGCGTTCCGCGCCGGGAGCCTCAATGTCCACCGCTTCTATCGGACGCTGCCGGACGCGCAAGCCTACGCCATCGTGCGCAAGATGCTGAAAACGCCAAACGCCACTTGGGTCAGCGACGATCCGCACGACCTTACCCGCGAGATCCATGCGGCAGGTCCGGAGCAGCATCTCAACGTGGTGCTGATCACTGTCGAAAGTCTGTCCGCGGGTTACCTCGGCGTGTTCGGCAACCCGAAGGGCCTGACCCCCAACCTCGACCGGCTGGCCGGCCAGAGCCTGTTCTTCGACAACCTGTACGCCAACGGCACGCGCACCGTGCGCGGGCTGGAAGCCGTGACGCTGTCGATACCACCGACGCCGGGTGATTCGCTGATCAAGGAGAAGCACAACGAAAACCTGTTCTCGCTGGCGGACATCTTCAACCAGCGCGGCTACGTGTCGGAGTTCGTCTACGGCGGCTACGGCTACTTCGACAACATGAACTATTTCTTCGGACACAACGGCTACAAGGATGTCGACCGCCGCGACATTCCCGCCGACGCGACGATCCACAGCGAAAACGTCTGGGGCGTGGCCGACGAGGATTTGTACACGCTGGCGATTGGCCAGATGGACAAGATCCACGACAACGGCAAGCCGTTCTTCCTGCACATCATGACCACCTCCAACCACCGGCCCTACACCTGGCCGAAGGGACGCGTGGACGACATGCCGCAAGGCAAGCGCGACGGGGCCGCGAAGTACACCGACTGGGCCATCGGCGATTTCATCCGGCGCGTGCAGGACAAGCCCTATTTCAGGGACACCGTGTTCGTGATCACCGCGGATCACTGCGCCGACAGTTCCGGCAAGTCGCGCATCCCGATCAACCACTACCGCATTCCGCTGCTGATCTACTCGCCCGCGCACATCCAGCCGCAGCGCATAGAACGCATGACCGCGCAGATCGACATTCCGCCGACCCTGCTTGGCCTCTTGCACTTCAGCTACCGCAGCCGGTTCTTCGGTCATGACGTGCTGAACCTGCCGCCGGATCGCGACCGCGCCTTTCCGTCGACCTACCAAAACCTCGGCTACCTGCGCGGCGATCGCCTGACCATCCTGTCGCCCGGCCACAAGGTCGAGCAGGTCAAGCCGAACCGCGACACCGGCGGGGCAGTGCCGTACCCACAGGTGGATCAAGCCGAAGTGGATCAAACCATCGCGGCCTACCAAGTGGCCTACGACGAATTCCACAGCGGGCGCATGCGCTGGCGTGCGAGTGATGCGGCGCCGGTAAAGCCGTTGCCGGCTTCCGCGAGTTCCGCGGCACTCGTTGATGACAAGGTTTCCGGCCCGTGAATTTCGCTGTCTTGAGCTATTTCAGGGCGTCGCTCGCGAGCGATGCAAGATAGTCGAAGCCGCATAGGAGCGGGACCAAGACCGCTTGCGATGAAGGAATAGAAGGGGATGGACGCAACTAGAACCAGGAACACCATTGCTCAAGCGGGACGCGTTCCTCGACAACCCGGGTACTTCCCGCATCCCCAGAACGCTTCGTGCGAGCGACGATTGTTGCGTTTAACCATCGGCGCGCCGCAGCTTGGGCAATCGGGAATGACGCCGCTCGCCGGGTTCGACTTTGTGGGCAAGTGGCTTGAGGGCGATGTCGTTTTCTGTACGCCCTGAATCATGACGAGTAGCGCTTCGCCGTGGATCAGCTCGATGGGTTTGCCTTGCACGAAGCGCCGCGCGTCCGGCGTGAAGTCGCCGACCGCAACCATCTTGACGGCGTCCGCGCCGTGGTGGGCGAGTAGACCATACATCTCTCGCACGACTTTTACGTCCACCCGCTGGCTGCGCCATTGCTTGCATTGCACCAACGTGATCGTCCCATTCTTGCTCAGCCGCAGGTCAACGCCACCGTCCGCGCCGCCGAGGCCAGTTTCCTCGATTCGATAGCCTTGGCGCCGAAAGGCTTCGCCGACCAACATTTCGAACTGCTTCCAGTTCATCGCGCGCAGGCTGTCGAGGCCCGTTTGCATTTCCAGCAGGCGACCGCGCTGGCGGCGAGCAATGAATGAGGCGAACGCGGCAGCCCAGAAAATGCCTAGCAGCGCCCACGCAGATATCGTTGTCGCGCCTCCGTTCAATGCCTCCCCGATTGGCGCCAGAAACATGTTGCTAGACGAAGACAGATACCAACTGATTCCGTAGCGCACGCCCACGTAGGCGACAATCCCCAGCACGATGCCAACCGGCCACGGTGCCGATGCGATCAGCTCAAACCCGCCCTGTTTGCGCCGAGCCATCATCTTCTCCCCGTTGAGTCACTGAGACCTCGAATTCCAAGCACAAAGGATGCCGACGGTTGGGCATATCTCAAATGAGAGAGGTGATGCCCTGTCGTTGGCGGCGCTCAGGGTTAGTTGGCGGCGCGAAAGTCTTCGAATCGAAGCGTGCTCGAATGCGGCTGACCGCATGCGGAAGTTCAATTCGTCTTCCATCCCCTGAAGCTCGCTGGCTTGTTTGGGCCAGGATACCGCCTATTGAACAACAGGGAGAGTCGAGTTTTGGACTTGGCCATCCGTTGGCTGCGTGTACGTTAGCTCGCCGGCTTCAGTTCAACGATTTCAGATGCCGCAGCTTGGCCGCGTAGATGGCGCGCGATTCCGAGGTGGTGCTGTTCTGCTCCGCCAGTTCCAGTTGCTCGCGTGCTCGCCGCATGTCGCCAAGATGCGACGCGGCTATGGCCAACTGGAAGTGCGATGGAGCATCGTAGGGGCGCTGCCACAGCGCCTTCTCGAACAGCCGCGCCGCTTCCCCGAATTGACCCGCCTGCATGGCCTCGACGCCGCGATCGTAGAAATAGAACGGCGGATGGCGCTGGATCCGGGCCAGCCTTTTCGCCAGCACCTGTGCTTCTGCGGTGTGGCCTTCCGTCCTGAGTATTCCCACCAGGTTGGAGATCGCCGAGATATTGTCGGGCTCGCGTCGCAGCGCGTAACGCACCGCACTTTCGGCTGGCGCCAGATGATTTCGCTTGAGGTAGATGACGCCGAGCGTGTTGGCGGCATTCGCGAATCCGGGGTCGGCCTCGAGCGCCGCGCGGGCGAACCAGTACGCGCGATCGATGTGACCGTTCACCATCAC
>JAICIW010000288.1 GCA_025928735.1 Rhodanobacteraceae bacterium
CGGCGACCATGTCGAACTGAGCGACGGCGGGAAGGATTTTGCCTCCAGCGTCGGCATCGGTGCGGTGATCTCGACCAAGTTCACCTGGCCGAAGGACACCGACCACCCTTCCGAACCGCTTCCGCCCGGCGGTCTGGTACTCACGCCGGAAAAAGAGGCCCTGTGGCGGAAGTGGAGCGAGTTGTACCGGCAGCACATGTTGCCGCATGGTGAATACCTGGGTGCGCTTTACGACATCGGTTTCGATCGTCCCGAAGCACATGCCATCGCCAAGGACGATGCGCTCTACTACGCGTTCTACGTCGACCGTTGGGATGGACCTCTGGAATTGCGGGGACTGGCCGCTGTCCGTTATCGCGTCCGCGATCTGTTCAATGACGTCGAGCTTGGCGTGGTCGACGCAGGTGCCAATACCCTGCACGCGCGCTTCGAACACTTCCTGTTGCTCAAAGCAACCCCCGTCGGGAAATCCGCATGAGCGGCACCTCCGGCTCCTCCGCCCGCCGTACATGGGTGGGTTGCTCGCTGACGACCGTCGTGTTGTGGGGGGTGTGGGGAGCGCTTTCCGGGCTGTCCGCGGAACACGGGTTCCCCGACACGCTGGTATACGGCGTATGGGCATTGACGATGATTCCCCCGGCGGCCTTCGCACTCTGGCTCGGCGGCTGGAAGCTCGATCGCACGCCGCGCGCGGTGGTCTATGGTTTGCTGATCGGCCTGCTGGGTGCCGGCGGGCAGATGCTGCTGTTCCATACCCTCACGGTTGGGCCGGCGTACTTCATTTTTCCGATCATCTCGCTGTCTCCGGTGGTGACGATCGCCCTGTCGTTCGTGCTGATGCGCGAACGCACCGGTCGCGCCGGCACGCTTGGCATCGCGCTCGCGTTGGTGTCGTTGCCACTGTTGAACCTGTCCGACGGAAGTGTCGGCGGTGCCGGTATCGGCTGGTTCCTGCAATCGCTCCTGATCATGCTCGCCTGGGGCGTGCAGGCGTACCTCATGAAGCTGGCCAACGAGCACATCGGTGCCGACAGCATCTTTTTCTACATGACCGTCGGCGCGCTGCTGCTGGTCCCGGTGGCATGGGCCATGACCGACTTCGGCCGGCCGATCAACCTTGGGCTGGATGGTCCCTGGATGGCCGCGGGCATCCAGATCCTGAACGCGATCGGAGCGTTGACACTGGTGCTGGCCTTCCGGTACGGCAAGGCCATCGTGGTCGCCCCGTTGACCAACGCCGGTGCGCCGTTGATCACCGCGGCGTTGGCCATGTTGCTCGCTGCAGTCGTGCCCGGACCGCTGAAGATGCTCGGGCTCCTGCTGGCACTCGCGGCATCGCTGTTGCTGGTGTTGCAACCGGAGCGTGACGTCGCCGCATCCACGCCGGCGGCTTGAAAGGGGAATCAGGAAGATGCACGAAATCCAGGCATTGATCAGGCGACATCGGGAGGGCGATGCCTGCGGCATCACGTCGGTGTGTTCTGCGCATCCACTTGTCGTCGAGGCGGCACTGCGGCACGCGCTGTTGCATGACACGCCGCTGGTCCTGTTCGAGGCCACTTGCAATCAGGTCAACCAGGATGGCGGCTATACCGGCATGCGTCCCGCCGGATTCGTGGAATTCGTGCACGCCATCGCCGACCATGTCGGCTTGCCGAGATCACGGATCGTGTTCGGCGGCGATCACCTGGGTCCCAACCCGTGGACCGGCCTCGCCGCGGATGCGGCCATGGACAAGGCCGAGGCCATGGTCGACGCCTATGTGGCCGCCGGCTTCCACAAGATCCACCTCGATTGCTCGATGGCGTGTGCCGATGACCCGGTGGCGTTGCCCGAGCCCGAGATCGTGCGTCGCGCCGTGCGCCTGTGCCTGGCCGCCGAAGCGGCATGCACGCGCACCGGCGGCATCCCTCCGGTATACGTGATCGGTACCGAAGTGCCGACGCCCGGTGGCGCCACCGAGGCCATCGAAGGGCTTGCCGTTACCACGCCGGAGGCGGCGCTGGCGACCATCGCGGCACACCGGCAGGCGTTCGAGGAGGCTGGACTCGCTTCGGCCTGGGGACGTGTGATCGCCTCGGTGGTGCAGCCGGGCGTTGAATTCGACCATCACGACGTAATCGACTACCGGCCGGAAAAGGCCTGCGAGCTGAGCGAGGCCATCGAAAGCGTACCGGGCCTCGTGTTCGAGGCCCACTCCACCGATTACCAAACCCGCGCGTCGCTGCGGGCGCTGATACGCGATCATTTTGCGATCCTCAAGGTTGGCCCCGGACTCACTTTCGCGCTGCGCGAAGCGTTGTGGGCGCTGGACGCAATCGAGAACGAATGGATTCCCGCGCACCGTCGCGCGGGGTTGCGCACAGTGACGCTGGAACGGATGCGTGAGAAGCCCGCCCAGTGGCGTCGCTATTACCGCGCCGAGGGCCAGGCGCTGCAGCTCGACATGCAGTACAGCCTGAGCGACCGCATCCGCTACTACTGGCCCGATCCGGTGGTCGAGTCTGCACGCGAGCGACTGTTCGCCAACCTCGATGAAAAGCCACCGCCCATGCCACTGCTCAGTCAGTACCTGCCTGATGCGCTGCCTCTACTGCGTTCCGGCGCCGCGCGCGACCCGAAGGCGTGGGTCGTGGCGCATGTGATGAACGTCCTGGATGACTACCACGATGCCTGCCATGCCCGCACATCAAATTGAACACCTGGGGACCCCGGTGGCGCAGCTCTCCGCCAGCGGGGCGCTGTGCACCGCCCGCGAAATCGAGCAGCAACCGCGGATGCTCGAACGTACCCATGGTCTCGTTGCCGCCATGCACGATCGGCTGCGGAGCTTCGTCGCACCCCTGATCGACAATGCGGCGGCACGGGTGATCCTCGCTGGCGCGGGCACCTCCGCCTACATCGGCCAGTGCCTGGCGCCGGTCCTCGACAGGCAACTGGCCGCACGCGTGGATGCCATTCCGACGACAGACATTGTCAGCGCACCGGACCAGTACCTCGACACGCGGCACCCGCTGCTGCTGGTTTCCTTCGGGCGCTCCGGCAATAGCCCCGAAAGCCTTGCTGCGGCGAAATTTGCCGAGGCGCGCATTCCCGACGTCCGGCACCTGATCGTGACCTGCAATGCTGACGGTGCGCTCGGCCGCATCCAGGTGAAGAAGTCGATGATCCTGCAACTGCCCGAGGAAACCCACGATGCTGGATTCGCGATGACTTCGAGCTTCAGCTGCATGCTCTATGCGACGCTCGCAGCGGTGTCGCCGGCGCACGCGCTGGATGCACGCATCCGACCCGTGGCCGACGCAACCAGAGCGGTGATCCATGACACATCGCCGATGCTGCAAACGCTCGCCTCCCGACGCCATGAGCGGGTGGTCTATCTGGGCAGTGGCCTGCTGCAGGGACTGGCGCGCGAAGCGGCGCTGAAACTGGGAGAGTTGTGCAACGGGGCGGTGGCTACCTGCTTCGAATCACCACTTGGGTTCCGGCACGGGCCCAAGACTTTTGTCAACGACAACACGCTCGTGGTGGTATTCGTGTCCAACGATCCTCTCACGCGGAATTACG
>JAICIW010000096.1 GCA_025928735.1 Rhodanobacteraceae bacterium
ACCGATGTCGGTGGCATCGACGTGGATTTTCAGCGTGCCGGGATAGTCGAGGTCCTGCGGCGGCGGCTGATTGCTGCCGGTCAGGGGGATCGAGGCCTGCTGGGCAGCGGCGAACGGCGCGACGCCGAATGCAGCGACGGCGATGGCGAACAAAGGGGCGGCAGCGAGGGTGGTGGTCTTCATGCGGCGTCTCCAACGGGTGCGGCCCGCCTGCGCGGGCCGTGGGTGCGAGGGCTTACTTGCGTGGGGCGATGATCTGCGACAGATAATCCGGCGTACCCTTGATCCGTTCCAGATGCGGATACTGCAAGCCGCCGTGGTAATCCACCGGCACGGTCGTGTAGTCGCCCTGGTACTTGATCAGCAATTCGATCGGCTGCTTCGAATCCTTGGCGGCGGTGATTGCCTGCTTCAACACGCTGGCCTTGTAATCCTGGCCGTTCACCGCCACCACTTCGCCGCCGGAACCGATGCCGGCCTTGAACGCCGGACCATTCCAGCGCACGTCATTGATGCCGCCGTCCTTGGTCAGGGTCAGGCCGATCGAATACGTGAAGTTGTAGATGTGGCGCGGCGATTCATCCTGGCTCTCGTACTGCTTCTCGTATGGACTTTCCTTGTCGGTGTACACCAGCTTCCAGCCGGTCGACCCCAAGCCCTTGGTGAACGGCGGCTTCAGTTCGTCGACATAGCGATCGAGGAACCCTTTCCAGTCGTACTTCACGACGCCGTTCAACGCATTCACGACATCATCGAAGGTGTAGGTGTTGGTGACGAAGCTGCCGTCATCGACGCCGAAGAAATCCTTGGCGAAGGTGTCCAGCGATCGCTTGTCGTGGGTGAGCGCGCGGATTTTGGCGTCCACCGCCAGCCACATCATCTGGCCGCCGGAGTAATACTCCTCGCTCATCTGCCAACTGCGATACGGCAGCCCGGCGCGATGCGCTGCGGTCGGATCATTGGTGGTGTCTTCCAGCGTACGCCACTGGAACCCGACGCGGTTGCGGTCGTAGTTGGCGGCGACCATCGCCAGCGCATCGCGAAACTGCTCGGGTGTCCACATGCCCGCGCGCGCCGTCAGCACGAAACCCCAATACTGGGTCTGGCCTTCGTACACCCACAGCAGCGAATCGCCCATCGGCACGTTGAAGTTGGGCGTCCACAAGTCCGCGGGACGGCGGAACTTGCCGTTCCACGAGTGCGTGTATTCGTGGGCCAGCAAGTCACGGTTGGGCGCGCCGTCGTCCCAACTGGTGAAGTAATCGGGATCGGCGCCGTCCTCGCTGGACTGGTGGTGTTCCAGCCCGTTGCCGCTCAACTGGTCGGACAGCGAGAACAGAAAGTTGTAGTGATCGTAATGGTGGGAACCGAACAGCTTGACCGCCTGGGTGACGAGGTTCTTGTGCACCTGCACCTGCTCGGTCGTCATTTCGAGATCTTTCGGCGCGTCGGCGAACACGTCGAGGTACACCGGCGCCTTCGCACCGGGGTTCAAATCGACACGCTTGAAGTACTTGCCCGCGTAGATCGGTGAATCGACCAGCGTGTTGAACGTGGTGGTCTTGAAAGTGACGGTATCGCCCGATTGCGATTGCCGATTTTGATGGGCAACTTCCAGCGCGGTGCCAAATTGCCAGCCCGCCGGGAACGTGACGCTCGGCTCCACCTTGATCTGGCGCGAGTAATGGCCGGCCGGGTACAGCGACACCGTATTCCATTCCAGCGACAGCATCTTGTCGGTCATCTGGATGAAGGCATGCGCGCCGCGTCCGGACAGGAACTGGAAGTCCACGCCGATATCCGACACGCCCTGCGGCACATCGACCTTGAACGCGTATACGTCGTACTTGTCGCGCTTCCACTTGAGCGGCTGGCCGTTGGCAGTGATCTTCAAACCCGCCAGCATCGCGATGGGCCCGCTGGGCGAATGATCGCCCGGCAACCACTTCGGATACAGCAGCGTCAGTTCGCCTGCCTGCACCGGTATGGTTTCGTGCACGCGAAAAATGCCTTGGCGCGTATCGCTGGCATCCACGTGGATCTGCAGGATGCCGGGATACGGTGTGTCTTGCGGCGGCGCGATATGCGCATCCGCGGCGTCCGCGAACGCGCTGCCGGCAAAGGCAAACCCGATCAGTCCGAAGACAAGCAGCGCAAACAAACGGGCATGCGGCGACGAACGACGGCGCAGGAAGGACATGCGAGGGCTCCGCGAGGGTTGGCAACCCGTGGAACCTAGCACCCCGCGGCGCGGCGCGCATAGGCCGGATGGCACAGAACCCGCACAAGCGTGCTTGATCGCGCCGTTCGAAACGGCGCCAGGCGCGTCAGCCCTTGCGCGCGCCCTGCCCGAACAGGATCTTCTTTTCCTCGTCGCTCATCGGTGTGCCGGTTTTCGGATTGGCTTCCGGGCCGCGTGCATAGGCGCGCTGGGTCGCCGGACGCACCGCAATCGCGTCGCGCCAGCGCCGCACTTCGGCGAAGGGTTCGAGATCCAGCGGCGCCTTGTCGTAGGGATCGATCCACGGGTAGCACGCCATGTCGGCGACGGTGTAATCGTCACCGGTGATGAAAGCGCGCCCGGCGAGGTGACGGTTCAGCACGTCGAGCAGGCGTTCCGATTCCTTGCGGTAGCGTTCGATCGCATAGGGGATTTTCTCGGGCGCATACACGCTGAAGTGCCCGTGCTGGCCGGTCATGGGACCGAGCCCGCCGACCTGCCAGAACAGCCATTCCAGGCACTCCACCTTGCCGCGTGCGTCGGCAGGGATGAACTTGCCGGTCTTGCCCGCGAGGTAAACGAGGATCGCGCCGGATTCGAACACGCTGAGCGGCGCGCCGCCGCCCACCGGATGATGATCGACGATCGCCGGCATCTTGTTGTTGGGCGAGATGGCGAGGTATGCCGGCTTGAACTGGTCGCCCTTGCCGATGTCCACCGGCTTGATGGTATACGGCAGCCCGGCCTCTTCGAGGAACAGCGTGATCTTGTGGCCGTTGGGCGTAGGCCAGTAATAAAGGTCGATCATCGGAAATACCTCGCGGCAAGGGTTTGCGTTGGCGCGAGGTGCGGCCACACCTCGCGCGACACCGTTCCAGATGGTGCCGCGCGAGAGCCACCACAAGTCCGGCGCCGCGAACCTATCCGTCGCGATTCAGCGCGCTGTTGCGAATTCCGTAACCGAAATAGATCGCGAAGCCGACCAGCATCCACACGATGAAACGAATGTAGGTGTCTCGGTCCAGTCCGCCGATCAGGTGGAACTCGCCGTTGCTGACCCACGGCCAGCCGATGATCAGGAATAGCGAAAAGATGACGCCGACCGGCGCCAGCAACCACAACGCCGGCGTGCGGAAGCGGCGCTCCAGATCGGGCTGGCGGATGCGCAGGATCAGCACCGACGTACAGATCAGGATGAAGGCCGACAGTGTGCCGATGTTGACCAGCTTGGCCAGCTCGGTCAGCGGAACGAACCCGGCCGTCACCGCCGTCACCACGCCAAGGATCGCGGTGGTGCGATACGGCGTGCCGTAGCGCGGATGGCTGTGCGCAAACCAGCGCGGCAGCAGCCCGTCGCGCGACAGGGCGTACCAGATGCGCGCCGCGCCCAGCATGAACGCGAACACCACGCTGGCGATGCCGGCCACCGCGGCCACGTTGATCACGCCGCTGATCCAGTGCAGCCCGCGCTGCTCGAACGCCGCGCTGACCGGCGCCGGCACATTGAGGTCGGTGTAGTTCACCATGCCGGTCAGCACCAGCGACACGCCGAAGTACATCACCATCGCCACCAGCAGCGAAAGCACCACGGCCCACGGCAGGTCGCGCTGCGGGTTTTTCGATTCCTCCGCGGCGGTGGTCAGCGTGTCGTAACCGAAACACGCGAAGAACACGATGCTGGCCGCCGCCATCACACCGGCCCAGCCGTACTGCAGCGTGCCATCCGCGCCTTCGACGACCTTCGGGATGAACGGATGCCAGCGGCTGGTATCGACGTAGAACGCGCCGACGATGATCACGATCGCCACGCCCGCTACCTTCAGCGCCACCACCACGGTGTTGAAGCGCGCGCCGATTTCGGTGCGGAAAATCTGCAGGCCCGCGATCAGCAGCGCCACCACCGCGGCCCACAGGTTGAACAGCATGCCGTCGCCTTCGCCGTAGGCGCCCTGCAGGAACACCGGCAGTTGCCAGCCGGTGATTTGCTGGATCAGCGACTGCAGGTAATTGGACGTGCCGGCGGCCACCACCGCCACGATCAACGCATATTCAATCAACAGATCCCAGCCGATGATCCACGCGGGCAGTTCGCCCAATACCGCGTAGCCGTAGGTATAAGCGCTGCCGGTGACCGGGATCATGCCCGCGAATTCGGCGTAGGAGAGCGCGGCACACGCGCTGCCGATGCCGGCAATCAAAAAACTGAGCACGATCGCGGGACCGGCGTGCAGCGCCGCCTCGTGCGGCGCCAGCACGAACACCCCGACGCCGACAATGGCGCCGATGCCGATTGCGGTGAGCTGCCATACCCCCATCGTGCGTCGGAAATCCTGCGACTGGCCCGCATCCGATTGCAGCTGTTCGACCGATTTGTGGCGGGTGATCTTCTTGAAAAAGCTCATCGCCTGTTTCCGTTGACCCAGGGAACGCCCGAGGATAGCGGCACAGGCCCGCGCTTGGCTGTGCCGAAGGTCCCCGGTGGTTGGCCGCGCTCGCCTGCTGCGCGACAATCGGGTCTCGATCCCCGCGACGCACCCGCCGACGCATGCCCCGCAAACGCAGATCGTCCAAACCCCGGCGCCAGTCGTCGACGCAAGTGACGCAGGAAGAGCTGCCGTTGCTCGATTTGCGCGCGGCCGATCTGCCGGAGGCGCCGCCCCCGGATAGGTCGAGGCCGGCGGATGCCTCGGTGCGCTCGACGCGCACGATCGAATTCCTGTTGCGCGCGTTGCCGGATGGCTGGCGTGACAAGATGCGCGATCTGCTGGTGCTGGTGCGGATGGATCGTCCGATCGGCGCGCTGCTGTTGCTGTGGCCGACATGGTGGGCGCTATGGCTGGCGGCCGACGGGTTTCCGCCGTGGAAATACCTCGTCGTGTTCACGGTGGGCGTGTTCGTGATGCGCGCCGCAGGCTGCGCGATGAACGATTTCGCCGACCGCAACCTCGACCCACAGGTCGCGCGCACGGCCGGGCGGCCCATCGCGGCCGGACGCGTGAAGCCATGGGAAGCCGTATTGACGTTCGTGGTGCTGGCGCTGATCGGTTTCGCGCTGGTGCTGGCGTTCACCAACCGGCTGACGATCTACCTGTCGTTCGCCGGCGCCGCGCTGGCCGCGCTGTATCCATTCTCCAAGCGCTATACGCACCTGCCGCAAGTCGTGCTGGGCGCGGCGTTCGGCTGGGGCATTCCGATGGCCTTCGCGGCCATCACCAACGGCTTGCCGCCGGTGTGCTGGCTGCTGTTTTTCGGCAACGTGTTGTTCTCGACGATCTACGACACCGAGTACGCGATGGTGGATCGCGACGATGATCTCCGCGCCGGCGCGAAATCCACCGCGATCCTGTTCGGCGAAGCGGATCTGCCGATCCTCGGGATATTGATGGCGACGCTGCTGTTCACGCTGCTGCTGGTCGGACAACGCGCGCAACTCGAATGGCCGTTCCTGGTTGGACTGGCCGTGGCGCTGCTGCTGTTCGCGTGGCAACTCTGGAACATGCGCTGGCGCCAGCGCGACGCCTGCTTTGCGGCGTTCCGCAACAACAACTGGGTCGGTGGCGCGGTGTGGCTGGGCTTGGTGGTCGCGCTGGTGATGAAGTGATGTGCTGATCAGAGAGCTGGCGCGCGCGCCAGCGCCCACACGTCCACGCGTGCCACGCCGGCTTGTTTCAGCACGCGTGCGCACTCGGCCAAGGTCGCGCCGGTGGTGAAGACGTCATCCAGCACCGCGACGTGTTCCGGCAGCGTTCCGTTGAAGACCGCTTCAAATGCGCCACGCACGTTGCGGCGACGCTGCACCGCGGTGAGTTCGGTTTGTGCGTCGGTGGCGCGCGTCCTGCGCAACGCGTCGTGCAGCAACGGGACGGCGAAACGTTTTGCCAGCGGCTTGGCCACCTCGAGCGCCTGGTTGTAACCGCGCCTGCGCAGGCGGGAACGATGCAACGGCACCGGGACGAGTGCCTTGGGTATTGCCGCCGGCGGCGGCTGCGACGCCAGCCAAAGCAGCGCAAGCGTCCGGCCGGCGGCAAGATCGCCGCCGAACTTGAAGCGTGATTCCAGTTGCGCCAACGGCCATTCGTAGCGAAAGGGCACCCATGCCGCGTCCCAAGGCGGCGCGCGCTTGATGCAGCGTCCGCACAACGGCGCGGGCGTTTCCAGCGGCAGCGCGCAGCGCTCGCAACACGTCGTGTTGCGCGGCATGTCCGCCGCGCATTCGGCACACAGACTCAGCGCACCTTGCCCGTCGGCACCACACAGCAGGCAGTGCGAGGGCAACAGTGCATCCACGGCGCCGTCAACCAGACGGCCGGCTTTCAAGTTGACAGGCATCTCCCCCACCCATGAAACTTCCCATTCACTGTAACGCGGAGCTGCCCAATGGATGGAATGAATCCCGGTACGCCGGTCAGGCACGACTGGCAGTTGGCCGAGATCGAAGCCTCGTTCGATCTTCCATTCATGGATCTGCTGGCGCGCGCGCACGCCGTGCACGCCGCCAACCACGACCCGAATGCGGTGCAGGTTTCCACGCTGCTGTCGATCAAGACCGGCGGCTGCCCTGAAGATTGCGCGTATTGCCCACAAGCGCAGCGCTACCACACCGGCGTCGAGGCGCAGAAATTGATGGACATCGATGCGGTGCTCGAACGCGCGCGCGCGGCCAAGGCCGCCGGCGCTTCGCGCTTCTGCATGGGTGCCGCGTGGCGCGGCCCCAAGGATCGCGATATCCCGAAGGTCGCCGAAATGATCCGCGGGGTGAAGGCGCTGGGCATGGAAACCTGCGCGACGCTGGGGCTGCTGGGTGAAGGTCACGCGCAACAATTGAAAAATGCCGGGCTCGACTACTACAACCACAACATCGACACCTCGCCCGACTACTACGGCGAAATCATCCACACCCGCGAATTCGAAGATCGCCTCGACACGCTGCAGGACATTCGTGCGGCGGGCCTGAAAACCTGCTGCGGCGGCATCGTCGGCATGGGCGAAACGCGCACGCAACGCGCGGGATTGCTGCAGGCGTTGGCAAACCTGCCCGAGCATCCGCAATCGGTGCCGATCAACCAGTTGGTGCCGGTGCCGGGCACGCCGCTGGCCGATGCCGACAGGATCGATCCGTTCGAATTCGTGCGCACGATTGCCGTCGCGCGGATCGTGATGCCGAAGTCCATCGTGCGCCTGTCGGCCGGCCGCCAGCAGATGAGCGACGAGATGCAGGCGCTGTGTTTCTTCGCGGGCGCGGGTTCGATCTTCATGGGCGAGAAACTGC
>JAICIW010000297.1 GCA_025928735.1 Rhodanobacteraceae bacterium
ACCGTGTTTCCTGATCGTGCATGCCAAGGGCATCCTGCTGTGGGACACCGGGCTTGGCGATGCGATCGCCGCCCACCCCGATGGCGTCGAACTGGCACCGGGCATCCGCGCCACGGTGCCGGTGAAACTGGTCGATCAACTCGCGAAGCTGGGCCTGAAACCCGCCGACGTCGACTATCTGGCGTTCTCGCACTGGCACGAGGACCACACCGGCAACGCCAACCTGTTCGGCAAGGCCACCTGGATCCTGCAGAGCAAGGAACTGGCCGCGGCGACCGGCGCCACGCCGCCGCCCTTCGAACCGCTGGCGCCGGTATCCGTTGGGCGCGCCGCGAACAAGCGCATCATCGACGGCGACGCGGACGTGTTCGGCGACGGCACGGTGCGCCTGCTGCTGATGCCCGGCCACACGCCGGGCCACCAGGTTCTGGAAGTGCATTTGGCGCATGCCGGCTACGTGCTGCTCAGCGGCGACCTTTACCACTCGCGCGAAAACCGCCAGTTCCGCCGGGTGCCGCGCATCAACACCGATCGCGCTGCCACGCTCGCGTCAATGGACCGTTTCGAAGCCATCGCCGCACGCGACGATGCACGCGTGGTGATCCAGCACGATCCGCGCGACATCGCGCTGCTGCCGCGTTTTCCGGACTATCTGTGGTGAATCGTGCGTAGTCGCGGCCCCTCGCAGCACAAGAACGGGTATGCCGTCCGGTTGCACCACTGGCTTGGGACAATAGCGTGAAGCTTGAATACGTCGCTTCCGAACGAGACTTCGGCAAGCCAGCCATCGATCTCGGTGCATGAAAAGATGCTCGCCCCGAGCCGCTGTCATCGATCAACGACGGTCGCCCCCGTCGATCCGCCACGCAGCACCTGGTCCATGACCCAGCCGGTACGCGCACCGCTTTCGGCAGTGGAAGGGCACGCGCCCTGTTCGCCGCGCAACTCGCGCACGATCGCCTCGATCAGGGGTTGCTGGATGTGCTCGGGATTGGCCACGGAATATTCGATCGCATCCCCACCCTTCTCGATCCGGATCGGGCCGTCGCCGAAGGTCGCGAACGTGATCTTGCCGGCATCACCGATCACCTCCACGCGATCCAGATAACCATGGCTACCGAAATTCCACAGCCCGGTGCCGAGCATGCCGTTGCCGAAGGCGAATGACATCGCCACGGTGTCTTCGGCCGGATAGGCCCGAAGTTGATTGCCGGTTTGCCCGCTCACCGAAACGATGGGCCCGAACAGCCAATCGAGGAGATCCAGGGTGTGGCAGCCGAGATCCGCGAACAGGCCACCTCCGGAAACCTCCGGACGCACGTGCCATGGAAGATGATCCGGGTCGTGGTAACGCGGATGGTGCGGCTCGTGCAGCACCACGTTGACGATGCACGGCGCGCCGATGGCGCGCTCTGCGAACAACAGCTCGCGCACCCTGGCGAAACGGGGCAGCGCGCGACGATAGTAGGCGACGAAGACCGGCACGCCGGCGTCGTGGCCCGCGCGCGCGATGGCTTCGCATTCGGCGAAATCCATTGCCATGGGCTTTTCCACGTACACCGGCTTGCCCGCGGCGATGCCCATCAGCGCGAAACGCTTGTGGGTCGAAGGCGGCGTGGCCACGTACACCGCGTCGACTTCCGGGTCGGCGACCAGCGCGGCTGCGTCGCCGTACCAGCGCGGCACGCCGTGGCGTTGCGCGTAATCGCGCGCCTTGTCGACGTCCCGGCGCATGACCGCGACGAGCCGTGAATGCGGCGCCTTCTGGAAGCCGGGGCCACTCTTCACTTCGGTGACGTTGCCGCAACCAATGATGCCCCAACGAATGCCGCGATCCGCTGCGTTCATCGTTCAGAGCCTGAGCAACAGGCGTTGGTCTTGCCCGATTGCGCGTCGATCGACCACGCGCCAGTCACGACGATCGGCCATCGACTGCAACGGCGAAAGTGCCAACAAGGGACGCGCCGAGTCACCCAGCAGGGTCGGCGCGACATACAACAGCAGCTCGTCGACAAGGTCCGCATCGAGTAGCGCGCCGCACAGCGTGGGACCGGCTTCAACCTGCAATTCGTTGATCCCGCGGGCAGCGAGCAGGCGCAACACTACATCAAGGTCGAGGCCTCGCTCGTGCGCGGCGAGCGGAACCTCGGTCAGTTCGACCCTCGTGTGACGGCCGTCCTGCACCTCCGCGCCCGGCGCGTGCAACACCAGGGTCGGCGCAGTGCCGTCGAGCAGGTTGGCGTGCAACGCGAGCGCGTCGAGGCGGGCATCCAGCACCACGCGCAAAGGTCGAAACGGCTGCGCTTGCGCGATGCCGGACGCATCGCGCGCAGCCGTTGCGGGTGAGACAGGGTGCCGATCGGATGCCGCACCACGGATGACTTTCCCGATCCGTACCGTCAGCCTGGGATCATCCGCGCGCGCGGTGCCGGCCCCGGTCAGGATCGCCGAACTACGTGCACGCCAGCGCTGCACGTCGGCACGCGCAGCGTCGTTGGTGATCCATTTCGATTGACCGTTGGCCAGCGCGGTACGGCCGTCCAGGCTCATCGCCAGCTTGACGCGCACCCATGGGCGGCCCCGCTCAAAACGCGAGAAGAATCCGCGATTCAGTTCGCGCGCAACCTCACGCATCGGGCCGCATTCGACGGCGATGCCAGCGTCGCGTAACCGCTGAATGCCAGCGCCCGCGACCTTTGGATTGGGGTCTTCGGAGGCGACCACGACACGCGCAATGCCAGCTTCGATCAGCGCTTCCGCGCACGGCGGCGTGCGGCCGTGGTGCCCACAAGGCTCCAGGGTGACGTGCGCCGTCGCACCACGCGCCTGTTCGCCCGCGGCGCGCAACGCGAACACTTCCGCGTGCGGTTCGCCCGCGCGCTGGTGCCAGCCTTCCCCGACGATTTCCCCGCCTTGCGCAATTACGCACCCGACACGCGGATTGGGTTGCGTGGTGAACAGGCCGCGCTCGGCGAGGCGCAGCGCGCGCGCCATCATTGCTTGATCGATGGCGGTAAAGCCGGGACTCGGGGAAGCAACCATCAGGTACCGTCCAATGCGACCTCCAGCCCGTTCGCGTTGAGCGTAGCTCGCGCAGCGAGCGGAGTCGAAACGCCCTTCGACTCCGGCCTTTCGGGCCTGCACTCAGGGCGAACGGAATCAATGGCAGCGAGCCTGCTCAGCGCTTCTTGTTCCTGTCGATCGGAACCACCGCGCCGCCGATCAATGGCAATTGGCTTTCGCTGGCGGGCAGCTCGTGTTCGAGACGATCGAGTTCCTCGCGGAAGTCGGCGACGTCCTCGAACGAGCGGTACACCGATGCGTAACGCACGTAGCCGACGTGGTCGAGCTTGCGCAACTCCGCCATCACCAGTTCACCGATCCGGCGCGACGGCAATTCGCGCTCGGTGGACACGCGCAACTGCCGCACCACCGCGCGCACCGC
>JAICIW010000166.1 GCA_025928735.1 Rhodanobacteraceae bacterium
GATGCGGGCAGTACCGACGGCTTCGAGCAGGCGCACGCGCTTGGGGTTTCGCGCGTCGAGCTTTACACCGGCCCGTATGCGCATGCTTTTGCCCAGCGGGATTTCGCGGCGGAGTTGCAACGCTGCGTCGATACCGCACGGCGCGCCGTGGATGCCGGCCTCGACGTGAACGCCGGTCACGACCTCGATCAGAACAACCTCGTCACGTTCAAACGTGCGATTCCCGACCTGGCCGAGGTGTCGATCGGCCACGCGCTGATCAGCGAAGCCTTGTACGACGGATTGGATCGCACGGTCCGAAATTACCTCGCGATTCTCGCCTGACAGCTGCACGAAAAAGCCGCGCAACGCGCGGCTTTTTCGCTCAACCGAAACATGCGCTCAGGGTGTCGACCCGGGCTTCGCCTTGCCTTGGGTGATGAAGCCCAAGTGCACCATGCCCGCACCCTTGGCGTCCTGCATGACCTTCCAGATCACGCGGTAGGGCGTGGTCTTGTCGGCGCGGATGTTCAACTCCGGCTGCGGCACGCTGGTGGCCGCGGCCCGCAGTTTGGCGCTCAATACCGCATCGCTGATCTGGCTGTCGTTCCAGTACACGGTGCCGTCGGGCTCGACCGCGAGGTCGATCGGCGGAACCTCGATCGGTGCGGGCTTGGTGTTGGGATCGGCGCGCGGCAGATCCACCTTCACCTTGTGCGACATCAGGGGTGCCGTGATCATGAAGATAATCAGCAACACCAGCATCACGTCCGCCAGCGGCGTCACATTGATTTCGGCCTTCGGGATTTCGCTGCCCGAATTTTCGCCAAGACTCATCGACATGACGTCACCCTCACTTCTCGAAACCGATCTTCTGCACGTTGTAACGGCGCGCTTCCGCCATCACTTCCGCGAGGTAGTTGTACTGCGTGTCATCGGCCGCCTTGATGTGCACCTGCGGCTGCTGTTCCAGGGTCTTCGCACCGATAGTGGCCAACTGCGCCTGCAACTCGACGTTGCTGATCGGCAGGTTGTCCCAGGTCATCGTCCCGTCCGCCTGGATGAACAATGTGTGAGGTGTCGGCGGATTTTCCGGCGGCTTCACATTGGGGTTCGGCTGCGGCAGGTCAATCTTGATGTTGTGCTGCACCAGCGGCGCGGTGATCATGAAGATCACCAGCAGCACCAGCATGATGTCGATCAACGGCGTGATGTTGATCTCGGCGACCGGCCCGCCGCCGCTATTGGTACTCATCGCCATGACGCAAACCCTCTCTTACTTTTTCACCGCCGGCGGAGGCACAGCGGCGGCCGAACGCGCGGCAGCAGCCGACGAGCCGGTCTCGATGCGCGCACCGGTGGCGAAGAAGTCGTGCAGGTCGTGCGCGAACTCATCGAAGTGCGCGATGGTCACGCGGTTGGCACGCGAGTAGGCGTTGTACGCGATCACCGCCGGGATAGCTGCAAACAAACCGATGGCGGTCATGATCAGCGCCTGGCCGACCGGGCCCGCAACCGCGGAGATCGACGATTCGCCGCTGGCACCGAGATTGATCAACGCGTAGTAGATACCCATCACGGTACCGAGCAGACCGACGAACACCGCGGCGGAACCGACCGTCGCGAGCAACGTGAGGCCACCTTCGAGGTTGCGGCTTTCGCGATCGACGGCTTGACGCAACGCGCGATCGACGAACTCGGAACGATTCAGCGCCTCGACCATGCGGCTGCCTTCGTGACGCTGGTGGTGCGCGGCCGCGGAAGCGGCTTCCAGCGCGATCTTGGAGAACGGCTCGGTACGCGGCTGCTTCTCCATCACGCGGACGGCATCCTGCGCGGACGGCGTATCCCAGAACTTCTGGATGACCTTGTCCATGCGCGAACGGATCAGCGCGTTGCGAATCGCGATCGCGATGATGAAGTACCACGACGACACCGACATGATCACCAGCACGATCAGCACGATGAAGTCGATCGCGTGCGCGAGCGGGTGGGTCAGGATTTCGTGGAGAAAATGGCTCGCGCCGACCTGCTGCAGGGCTTGCGCGTTGGCGTTGCCGACTGGCGCGGCGGCGGCTTGAGTTGCTTCTTGGATCATGGCGCTACCCTTCCTTCAAGTTGTAGCAGTGGAACGTTGACTGATGGACTCTAACGGAATCGATCCGGTCGAGCGTGAAGTTTCTATTCGATGCCGCTGAGGCTGAAATTCACCGGAACCAGCACGACACCGCCTGATGGCTTGCCGTTCTGGACGCCCGGATTGAATCGCCAGTGACGTGCGGCATCTTCCGCGGCGCGGTCGAGTTCGCGATAGCCACTGGATTTTTGCACCTTGACATCCACCACCTCGCCCGCGGCGTTGATGGTGATCGCGAGAACCACCTCGCCCTGATGACCTTGGCGAACGGCCTGGATCGGGTACTTGGGCGGATTGCGATTCTTGTAGCTGATGTCCACCGACGGCGCGACATTCGCGGGTGGCGGTGGTGGTGCCGGCGGACGCGGCGGCTCGGCCGGCGTCGACATGATGGATTGTTCCTGCGGCGGCGGCGGCGCCGGGGGCGGCGGCAACGGCGGCGGCCTCTCCAGCTTGATGACCTTCGGCGGCGGCTGCTTGGGCGGTTCCGGGGGCGGCGGCGGCGGCGGCGGCGGCGGCGGTGGTGGCGGAATGAACTCGACGCGCACGATCTTTTGTGTGTTCTTATCTTTCGCCGCCGGTGGCGCGGCCGGCGCCAGCAGCATGATGATGATACCGGCGTGCAAGGCAATCGCGAACGCGACCGCGATCGTGCGCCACCAGTTGAACCGTTTGCGGTCTCGAGCCGACGTACGTGCCATCGTGTATTGAACCAGTCGCTGACCTTAAGGGCCCCACTGCGGTCGCCGTATCGCTTCCGATGCGGCTTCCGCAACCAAGGCGGCGGAAAAGTACGAAACGTTACACCAGTATCAGGGCCTTGCCTAGAGGGCAGGGCCCGAATTTTTCCCTCATTGCGCTTGCTGCTGCCGGACCTTCAACCGGGTCACTTGTGTCCCAGTTGCTTCAGGGTGCGCCGGGCATCGGCGCGGGTTTCCGGATCCTGTTCGGCATGCTTGTAGGCCGCGATCGCAGCAGACTTCTGCTTCAGCGCGAGCTCGGCGTTGCCGAGCGTGAGGTACGCCGCGCCGATGCGCTTGAATCCGCCCTTGGCGATCGCCTGCGTCAGCGCATCCTTGGCCTCCTTGTGGCGATCCAGGTTTTCCAGCATCTGCCCGCGCAGGAAATCGACTTCGCCGGTCTTGGCGTCGGGCGAGGCCTTGCCGTAGGCGTCGACGGCGTTCTTGTAGTCACCCGCGATGGCGTACGAATCGCCGAGCAGCTTGTAGCTGTCGAAACCCGGCTGCACGATGCCCTTGCTCATGCCTTCCTTCAGGACACCCACGGCCTTCATCGCGTTGGTCTTCGGGTTGTCGCTGCTTTGGCCAAGGTTGTCATACATCTTGGCCATGTTCATGTAGCCGGCTTCGTCCTTGATCTGACCGTTGGCGCGCGCCCGTTCCAGCAGCGCCAGCGCTTTCTGGTTCTGGTGCGCATTGATATAGATGGCGATGACATTCTGCAGCAGCGTGCTGTTGTTCGGGTCCTTGGCCAACGCCGCTTCGGCGAGCTTCGCAGCGTCGTCGTACTTGTCCATCGCGAAATAGCTGGCCATCTCGATCTGGTCCCAGCTCGGCTGCGGCTTGTCGCTCAGCGATTTGGCCTTCTGGATGGCCGCAACGGCTTCGGGATATTTCTGCAGCCGGTAATAGGCATTGCCCTTCAACGCGTCGATGTCCGCGGATTGCGCGCCACTTTCCTTGCTCCAGGTGTCCAAAGTGGCAAGTGCATTGCTGTAGTCTTCGTCGGCGATGTACATCTGCGCCAACGTTTCCAGTCCCTGGAAGTAGCTGTTGTTGTCGAGTGCGTTCGCGTCGAGTGCCTGCTTCTGCAGCGCGATCGCGCCCTTGGTGTCGCCACCGCGGTACTTGACCTGCGCGAGCCCCAGCATCGCCAGTGACTTCGCGTAGGCGTTGCTGCTGGAATCGGCGATGGGCTGCAAATCTTTCAGTGCAGTGGCGGAGTCGCCGCTGTTGGCGGCCTGCAGACCCTCGTTGAGGGTCTTGCCTTCCTTCGCGCTGACGCCCGTGTTGGACGGCTGCTTGCGCGTGGCATTCGGATACTTGTTTTCAGGCTCCGCCTTCTTGTCGGCCTTCTTGTCGGCCTTCTTCGTTTGCTGCTCGCCACACTTGTGTTGCAGCATCTGGATGTCCGAACACTGCTGGCCGCCCATCTGTGCCGATGCAACCATCGGCACGAACGCGAGTGCAAGCGCGGAACACATGCCGCAGACCAGCCAGCGGGACTCAAGCTTCATCGGAATGCCTCTTGCACTGAACACGCACGACGCGAGGGGGAGAGTGAGGGTAGCGCGGTCAATGAGCAAAGCTCAAGTACCGGACGATCACGCATAGGTGATGTCATACATCGAGATTGCCGACGCGCAGCGCATTGGCTTCGATGAAATCGCGCCGCGGTTCGACCACGTCACCCATGAGTGTCGCAAAAATCTGATCGGCTTCCAGCGCATCCTCGATCCGTACTTGCAGCAACCGGCGTGTGTCGGGGTTGACGGTGGTTTCCCACAATTGTTCGGGATTCATTTCGCCGAGGCCCTTGAAGCGCTGGATCTGGCGTCCTTTCTTCGCCTCATCGAACAACCAGGCGCGCGCTTCGGCGAAGCTGCCGGTCGTCTGGGACGCGTTGCCGCGGCGGACTTCCGCACCGGCTGCGTCGCGCGCCTGCAGCGCACGCGCGACATCCAGCAGCGGCCTGAAGTCCGCGCCCGAAAAGAAGCTGCGTGGCAGCACCCAAGAGTGCTCGGTACCATGCTGGGCGCGCCGCAGCAGCCAAGCCGCAGGATGTTGTTCACTGGCCGGGCGCAACTCCAGCCGATATTGGGGGCGCCCCAAACCGGTGGCATTCAATTTGGACGTCAAGCCGTCCGCCCATCGCCGCATCGTTTCCGGATCGTTCCACATTGCGTCTTCGAGCGGCGCATATTCCAGCATCGCGGTGAACACGCCGTTGTCGCCACGTTGCGCAAGACGTCCGATTTGATCGAGCGCGGCTTGATACTGGCGCAGCAGCGTTTCGAGTGCGCCGCCTTCCACTATCACTCCAGCGTCCGCCGGCCTCCACGCCGCGTCCTGCACCGCGCTCGCGATCAGGTATTCGTTGAGCGCGGCGTCATCTTTCAGGTACAACTCGTTCTTGCCCTGCTTGATCTTGTAGAGCGGGGGCAGCCCGATATAAATGTGGCCGCGCTCGATCAGCTCAGGCATCTGCCGGTAGAAGAAGGTCAGCAACAGGGTGCGGATGTGCGAGCCGTCGACATCCGCGTCGGTCATGATAATGATGTGGTGGTAACGCAGCTTGTCGGCGTTGAACTCATCCTTGCCGATCCCGGTACCCAGCGCAGTGATCAGCGTGCCGACTTCCGCCGAGGAAAGCATCTTGTCGAAACGCGCCTTCTCGACGTTCAGGATCTTGCCCTTCAGCGGCAATACGGCCTGGGTCTTGCGATTGCGGCCCTGCTTGGCGGAACCACCTGCCGAGTCGCCCTCGACCAGGAACAGTTCCGACAGCGCGGGATCGCGTTCCTGGCAATCGGCCAGCTTGCCGGGCAGACCCGCAATATCCAGCGCGCCCTTGCGGCGCGTCAGTTCGCGCGCCTTGCGGGCCGCCTCGCGC
>JAICIW010000393.1 GCA_025928735.1 Rhodanobacteraceae bacterium
CACACCATCAGGTTTCCGCGCAGGCTTTGCCGGATGCGAGTGGGCTGGGCACGGCTTTCGGCATCGATGCGGGGAGTTTCGTATTCTCGCTGGTCTCGCTGGCGATGATCCGCATCCATGGCGATTCCCATCCGCCCGAGAACAAAACGGGCGTGTTCGCCAGCATCGCCACCGGCGTACGCTACGTATGGGCCGACGTGCCGCTGCGTGCATTCGTGATCTACGCGAGCTTCGTCGGGGTGTTCGTGGGCGGACCGATCCAGGTGGGCCTGCCCGTATTGGCGGATACGCGCCTCAATCTCGGCGCGGCCTCGCTCGGCATCCTGATGACCGCGCAAGGCGTCGGCATGTTCATCGGCAGTTTCCTTTCAGGCTACGCGCAACGCGTGGCGCGTGGACACCTCGGGGTGATGGTGCTGTGCTTCGATGGAATGACGGGCCTGGTGCTCGCTGCACTGACGCTGGTGCACACCACGTACTTCGGCGCAGCCCTGCTGTTCTGCACCGGGCTCCTCGGCGGCGTAGTGATGATTGCGATCTTTACCTGGATCCAGCAGCGTGTCTCGCAGCCGATGATGGGACGCGCGATGAGCATCCTGATGTTCTCGTTCATGGGCCTCGCCCCGCTCTCCGCCGCCGCCGCCGGCGCGCTGCTGAAGGTGGTCTCGCTGACCGCGCTGTTCGGCATCGCGGGGCTGACCCTCACCGCGATCGCGCTGTGCTGCCTCGCGAGTCCGCAGATGCGGAGCATCCGTGCGATGCAACCGGGGGCGGCGAAGGCCTGAAGCGGACACAATCATTGGCGTATCGAGGGGAATTTTCATGCGTTCGGTCATCCACGTTGTTTTCGCCGCTGCACTCGCGCTGCTGGGCTTTGGATCCCAGGCCACGCCCAGCCCTTCGTACGACATCGTGATCCGCAACGGACACGTGATCGACGGCACCGGCTCACCCTGGTACGCCGCCGACATCGCGATCAAGGACGGACGCATCGCCGCGATCGGCCGGCTCGGCGATGTCGACGCGAAACAGGTCATCGACGCCCGCGGGATGGTGGTCACGCCAGGTTTCATCGACATGCTGGACCAGTCCGGGCACACGCTGCTGGTGGACGGCCGCGCGCCGTCGAAAATCTTCCAGGGCGTCACCACGCTGATCACTGGAGAAGGCGAATCCGCCGCGCCGCTCAACGACAAGATCCTCGCGGAAGAAGGCGCGCACACGAAGCCTGCTTGGCGAACGCTCGGCGAGTATTTTGCGCACCTGCAAAAACAGGGCATCGCCGTGAACTTCGGCACCTATGTCGGCGCCGCCACCGCGCGCGAGATGGTGATCGGCTATGGCGATCGCAAGCCGACCTCGGACGAGTTGAAGCAGATGCAGGCGATCATCGCCGACGCGATGCGCGACGGTGCATTCGGCGTCTCGACCGCGCTGCAATACCCGCCGGCCACTTTCAGCACCACGCCCGAATTGATCGCGCTGGCGAAAACGGCGGCGAGCTTCGGCGGCATCTACGCCACCCACATGCGCAGCGAAGGCAACGGCGAAATGGCTGCCCTCGACGAAGTTTTCGACATCGCGCGCACGGCGCACATCCCGGTTGAAATCTTTCACCTCAAGGTCGCGGGCCACGAGAACTGGGGCGACATGCCGAAGGTGATCGCGAAGATCGACGCGGCGCGCGCCGAAGGCCTGGACGTCAGCGCCGACACCTATGCCTACACTGCCTGGGGCAACGACCTCGCCTCGTTCATCCCGCCATGGGCGCACGCCGGCGGCAATGCCGAGTTGCTCAAGCGTCTGAAAGATCCGCAAACGCGCGCGCGGATCGAGAAGGATATGCAGACGCCTTCGGACGCGTGGAGCAACGACTGGCTGGAAGTGCCCGGGCCGCACGCGGTGGAAATCACTTCGGTGCACAACCCCGTGCTCAAGTCATCCGAAGGCAAGCGCCTCGACGAGATCGCAAAAAGCTGGCACGAAAAACCGATCGATGCGCTGCTCGACATCCTGATCAAGGACCACGCCGCCACCGACGTCGCCGTGTTCGGCATGTCGCAACCGGATGTCACGCTGGCACTCAAGCAACCGTGGGTCTCGATCTGCGATGACGCGGCGGCGCAGGCGCCCACCGGCAAGCTTGGCCAGGGCCATCCGCACCCGCGCGCCTACGCCGCGTTCGC
>JAICIW010000230.1 GCA_025928735.1 Rhodanobacteraceae bacterium
GATCGATTCCGGCACCGTCTGGTAGGTCAGGTGCGCCACGGTCGAGGCCGGAATCATGCCGCCCGACGGCGTCTTGATGTAGTAGTTGTCGAGCTGCGCCGGATTCAGGCGATCCACCTGCGCGACCTGCGAAATCACGCGATACGCGCGTCCCGAAATCGAGAAGTAGTTGACGTAGTTGCCGCCGAGCGCCGCCGACAACGCGGCACCCACGCTCTGTTGCGTCATCCCGAGCGCGGACACCTTGTCGCGATCCAGCGTGACGGTCGCCTGCGGCTGGTCGATCTTGAGGTCGGAGTCGACGAAGAAGAACATGCCCGATGCCTGGGCCTTGGCCAGCACCTGGTGCGCCACATCGTTGAGGTTCTGCAGCGGCTCGGTGGTCTTGACCACGAACTGCACCGGCAGACCGAAAGCGCCCGGCAGCGAGGGGAACTGGAACACCGCCATGCGCGCGCCGGCGATGTTGTTGAGCTTGGGCTGGATGGCCTGCTGGATTTCGGTGGCGCTGCGGCTGCGATCGCCCCAAGGCTTGAGCATGATGCCCGAGAAACCCTGATTCACCGCGCCCATGCCGGTGAACTGGAAGGTATGGGTGTATTCCGGCAGCGACTTGGCGATGTCGAACACCTGTTTCGTGTACACCGCCATCTGGGTGATGGTGGCGTTGGGCGGGCCCTGGGTCTGCGCCAGCACGATGCCCTGGTCTTCCTGCGGGGCGAGCTCCGATTTCGCCGTCTTGAACAGATAGGCATTGCCCGCAAGGATCAACGCGCCGAAGACGATCGCGACCACCCAGGTGTCCAGCGAGGAATGCAGCATCCGCCGGTAGCGATGGCGCACGTAGTCGGCGATCTTGTCGATGCGCTTGACGAGGGGCTTCTCGTGATCCGATTCGCGCAGCACCCTCGAGCACAGCATCGGCGAAAGCGTCAGCGCGACGATCGCCGAGATCACCACCGCACCCGCGAGGGTGAACGCGAATTCGGTGAACAGCGCGCCGGTCAGGCCGCCCTGGAAGCCGATCGGCACGTATACGGCGATCAACACGATGGTCATCGCGATGATCGGGGACGCCAGTTCGCGCGCGGCCAGCAGTGTCGCCTTCAGCGGCGAGTGCGCGTCCTTCATGTGGCGGTCGACGTTCTCGACCACGATGATCGCGTCGTCCACCACCAGCCCGATCGCCAGCACCAGCGACAGCAGCGTCAGCAGGTTGATCGAATAGCCCAGGATCAGCATCACCATGAACGCGCCGATCAACGACAACGGCATGGCGAGCAATGGAATCAGCAGCGAACGCAGGGTGCCGAGGAACAGGAAGATCACGACGGCGACGATGAGGAACGTCTCGACCAGGGTTTGCACCACCTCGTGGATCGATGCGCGGATGAAGTCGGTGCCGTCGTAGGCGATGTTGCCCGACAACCCCGCGGGCAATTGCGACTGGATCTGCGGAAACACCTTGCGCACCCGCGAGATCACGTCCAGCACGTTCGCATCCGGCGCGGCCTTGATGCCGATCGCGACGGTATGCTGGCCGTCGAACAGGAATTCGGAATTGTAGTCTTCCGCGCCCAGCTGGACCTCGGCCACCTGGTCGAGGCGCACCACATTGGCGCCGTCGGATTTCACCACCAGGTTCTTGAATTCATCGACGGTGTGCAGATCGGTGGCCGCAGTCAGGTTGACGCTGACCATCTGGCCCTTGGTGGTGCCGATGGCCGAGAGAAAATTGTTCGCCACCAATGCCTGGTTGACGTCGCTGGCAGTGACGCCATGCGCGGCCATTTTCACCGGGTCCAGCCACGCGCGCAGTGCGAACGTGCGGCCGCCGATGATCTGCGCGCTCTGCACGCCATCGACCGCACTCAACTGCGGCTGCACCACGCGGGTGAGGTAATCGGTAATCTTGTTGGCGGCCAGCGTCTTCGATGAGAAACCGAGGTACATCGATGCGACTTGCTCACCCGTCTGCAACGTGATCACCGGCTGTTGCGCGGCCTGCGGCAACTGGTTTTTCACCGAGTTCACCAGCGATGAAATTTCGGTGAGCGCCTTGTTGCCGTCGTAGTTGAGGCGCAGCGTCACGGTGATCAGCGACACGCCCGGCGTCGACGACGAGGTCATGTAGTCGATGCCCTGGGCTTGCGCGATCGCCTGTTCCAGCGGCTGGGTGATGAAGCCCGCCATGGTTTGCGAGTCCGCGCCGAAATACACGGTCTGCACCACGATGGTGGCACTTTCCGTCTTCGGATACTGGCGGATCGGCAGCGAGCTCACGGCACGCAAGCCCAACACCAGGATCAGCAGACTGACCGTGGCGGCGAGGACGGGGCGCTTGATGAAAAGGTCGGTGAATTTCATGCGGGAGCCTGCTGCAAATTATTCCGGTACGACCCAAACACACTCGTCATTCCGGACGCCGCGTCAGCGGCGATCCGGAAGCTGGCGTCTCGGACGCGGGATGGCGAATTCCAAAATCACTGCTCCACCGGATGCGGATTCTCGTCGAACGCCGGTTGCACCTTGTTGTTGATGTCGACCGGGGTGTCGTTGCGCAGCTTCAATTGGCCGCTGGTGACCACCACGTCGCCCTGCTTGATGCCGGACAGCACCGCGACCTGATCGCCACGCGTCGGCCCGACCGTCACCACCACCTGCTGCACGTAATGCGACGGGCCGGTGTTGCCTGCCGGAGCACTGCTCTTGGGCGCCTTCGGTTCCGCGCCAGTCTTGGCCTTGGCCGGCTCGCCGTTGGCGTCGCGCTCGGGCGGCGTACCCTCGTGCACCACGAACACGGTGTCGCCATACGGCGCATAAGAGATCGCGGTCTGCGGCAGCGTCAGGTAACGCTGCGTGGCACCCGAATTCGCCGCAATCTTGGTGAACATGCCCGGCACCAGCAGCTCGTCGGGATTGGCGACGGTCGCCTCCACGCCGACGTTGCGGGTGGACAGGTTGACCTTCGGATCACTGGCCGAAATCTTGCCGGAGAAGGTCTTGTCCCTGAACGCGTCGACAGTCACCTGCACTGGTGCGCCGACCTTCATCTGATCCAGCGACGACTGCGGCACCGTGAAGTCCACGTACACCGGATCGAGCTGCTGGAGCGTCACCACCGTGTTGCCGACGGTGATGTACTGGCCGGGATTGGCGGTGATGATGCCGATGCGCCCCGCGAACGGCGCGCGCAGCGTCTTCTTGTCGACCAGCGCCTGTTGCGCGTCCACGTTGGCCTGCGCGTTTTTCAGGCTGGCCATGTCGGCGTCGTATTGCGCCTTGCTGATCGCCTGCACCGCAAGCTGTTGCTTGGAACGCTGCGCGGTCAACGAAGCCAGTTGCGCGGTGGCCTTCAGCGCTTCCAGCTTGGCGCGATCGTCGGCGTCGACCAGCTTGACCAGCACTTGGCCCTTCTTCACGTCGACGCCGGACTTCACGTCCACGCTCTCGACCAGGCCCGCGACATCGAACGCGAGATCCGCGCCATGCACCGCGCGCACGTTGCCGACCGCCTGCACGTGCGGTTGCCAATCCTGGTATTCGGTGGTCATGGTGCTGACCGTCTGCGTCGGGTTGGCCATGGACTTCATGAACTTGCCGATCATGATGCCCTTGAAGGTGTTGAAGCCGATCAGCAGCGCGAACAGGATCACCACCACTAGCACCACGATGATCAGGCGCTTGCGCTGGTTGGGCTTGCGGAGGGCTTTGGAATCGGCCATGGGGTTCATCTCGTATTCTTGCGATCGCCCTGATCGCCGGGATCAGGCACACGAAGGCGGGTTGTAGGTATCGGGTCGAGGTGAGGTCGGAACGGTTTCGGGCTGCCATCCATGGCCGGAATTGCGATTACTTCTCCGCAGTCGCGTTTGCTTCCGCGGCGCCCTGCCAGCCGCCACCGAGCGCGGCATACAGCGCGGCCGTGTCGGCCAGGCGCGCGGTACGCGCCGCGATTTCGGCGATGCGAGCCTGCTGGTACTGGCGTTGCGCGGACAACAGCGTCAGGTAATCGACGGCGCCCACGCGATATTGCGCGCGGGTCAGCGACAGCAATTTTTCGGCGTCGCGTTCGGAAATACTCTGGGCCTTCAGCGATTGCGCGTCGTACTCGAGCGCCTGCAGCGCATCGGCGACATTCTGGAACGCAACCAGGACCGTCTGCTGCCAGTCCGCGAGCGCCGCATCCATGCCTGCCTCCGCGGCGCGCTTCTGGTGCAGCAACTGGCCGCCGTGGAACAGCGGCTGCAGCAAACCCAGGCCGATCGACCAGCCGCCAGTGCCCGCGGCGAACAGACCCGATTCGGTGAGCGACTGACTGGTGGCGCTGCCGTTCAAACTGAGCTTGGGCAGCATGTCGGCGGTGGCGACGCCAACCGCGGCCGTCGCGGCATGCAACTGCGCCGAGGCGGCGCGAATGTCCGGGCGCTGCGCGACCACGGTCGAGGGCA
>JAICIW010000308.1 GCA_025928735.1 Rhodanobacteraceae bacterium
CCTGCTCCAGTTCGCCGACAACGCCAGCAAGCTGACCATCGTCGGCATCCTGTTCCTGCTGGCGAGCGCGTTGATGATGCTGGCCAGCATCGAGGATCGCTTCAACCGGATCTGGCGCGTGCCTTCGCCGCGCAAGGGCAGCGCGCGCTTCCTGCTGTACTGGGCGGCGCTGACGTTCGGGCCCCTGGCGCTGGTGGGAGCAGTGGCCGCAAGTTCCTGGGTGCTCGCGCAACCCGTGCTGCGCGGTGCGGGCAGCGCGGGCGTGCTGGGTTTGCGGCTGGTCGCCGCGCTGCCGTTTGTCGTCACATGGGTGGGGTTGAGCGTTTTGTATCAACTGGTACCCAACTGCCGCGTGCGCTGGCGGGATGCGATCGCGGGCGCGCTGGCCGGTGCGTTGCTGTTCGAGGCGGCGCGCAACGGCTTCGCCTGGTACGTGCAGGATCTCGCGAATTACCAGGCGGTGTACGGCGCGCTGGCCGCGATTCCGATCCTGCTGATCTGGATCTATCTTTCGTGGGTGATCGTGCTGCTGGGCGCGACGTTCACCGCCGCGCTGGACGCCTTCGAGTACCACGACCCGCACGAAATGCTGCCGCCGGGCTGCGAGTTCGTGGGCTTGATGCGGGTACTGCAGCATTTCGCGGTCGCGCAACGTTCGGGCGAAGGCTTGCGCGAATCGGAGTTGTCGCAGCGCGAAAGTTTCCTGACCGCGGACTTGCTGCAGCGCTATCTCTTCGACCTTCGGCGGGCCGGGATGATCAGTTGTGCCGCCGGTGGCGAGTGGGTGCTGGCGCGCGACTTGGACAGCGCTTCGCTGGACGACGTATTCCGCGCGGGCGATTACCGGTTGCCTGATGACGCGTTGTCATTGCAACGCGCCAGCGTCGGTCTGCTACCCGAGGTGCGCGTCGCGTTGCAACGCGCCGAAGCTGCGCTGCGCGGCAATTTGGCGGTACCGTTGCGACACGTGTTCGCCGCGGCGGTGCGCGAGCCGCCGGCAAAGTCCGAGGAGAAGCCTTCATGAATGTGTTCCGCCGCGGTGCGTGGATGTTGATGCTGGCGTTGACGTGTGCGGCGGGGATCGGACACGCGCAATCATCGGCCGCGGCGCCTCCCGCGCTCAGCGTCAGGACGCTGGACGGCAAGACCTTCGATCTCGCGGCGATGCGCGGCAAGTGGGTGATCGTGAATTTCTGGGCGACCTGGTGTTCGCCGTGCATCGCCGAGATGCCCGCCCTTTCGGAGTACGTCGGCACACACAAGGACGTCGCTGCGATCGGGTTGGCCTACGATAGTTCACCACGCGCCGACGTGCTGGCCTTCGCGAAGAAGCACCCGGTCGATTACCCCTTGGCGCAGCTCGACATGGACGATCTTCCGCGAGGCATCGACATGCCGGCCACGCTTCCGACGACTTACCTGATTGCGCCGGACGGGCGCTTGGCGAAACGCTTCATCGGTCCCGTCGATGCGAAATTGCTGGACGCGGCGATCGCGGCGTCCCGGTCGTCGCGATCCGGCACCAGGATAGAGCGTCCGTGACGTGCGCGCGTTTCATCGTCACGGGAAAAGTTCAGGGCGTGTTCTTCCGGGCCTCCACGCGCGAGCGCGCGTTGCGCCTCGGGCTGACCGGCCACGCGAAAAACCTCGCCAACGGAAACGTGGAGGTGGTCGCGTCGGGCAGCCGCGAAGCCGTCGACGAGCTGGATGCGTGGCTGCATCACGGGCCACCCGCGGCATGTGTCGAGAACGTCCGGCGCGAGCCGCTGCCGGAACAGTCGTGGCGCGGGTTCAAGACCGCCTGAGCCTCCGACTCAGGTCGGGATGTGTTCCGGATATTGCGGCGCGTCGCCGGGAATGGCATACCACGCTGCCTTGTAGGAAGTGAAGATGTGCTGGGACGGTTCGCCTTCGACCGGCGTGTCCAGCGTGCCGAGGCGCAGGCGCAACAAGTCGGGCATCGCATCGCGGCGGCTGTACAACTGCGCGCCGCAACCCGTGCAAAACACCCGGTGCATACCGGGCGAGGATTCGAATTCGGCCAGCGCATCCTTGCCGCCCAGCAGGTTCAGATCCGCGCGCGCGATCGGCGCCACCGCGCTGAACGCCGAGCCGTTGGCCTTCCGGCATTTGCTGCAGTGGCACACGGTGATCGGGCCGAGTTCGCCGTGCACTTCATAGCGCACGGCACCGCACAGGCAACTGCCAGCGTGCATGACGACTCCTCCAACGGAAAAAGGCGATGATACGCGCGCAGTCAGCGCTCGCCCAATCGCGGAATCAATCCGACCAGGTTGCACGGCCGCGTGCGGGCGTCGAGTTGCGGGCGCAGGATTTTTTCCCATGCGGTTTTGCAGGCCGACGTCGAGCCGGGCAGGGCAAACACGAACGTCTGGTTGGACAGTCCCGCGAACGCGCGCGATTGCAACGATGACGTACCGATTTCATCGAAACTGGTCGCGCGGAACAATTCGCCGAAACCGGGCATTTCCTTGTCCAGCAGCGGCAGCACTGCTTCCGGCGTTGAATCGCGGCCGGTGAAGCCGGTGCCGCCGGTGATCAGGATGCCGTGCACCGCCGCGTCGGCGATCCACGCCGCCACTTGCGCGCGGATCGCGTAGCGATCATCGCGCAGCAGCTTGCGTTCGTGCAGGCGGTGTCCGGCTTCCGTCAGCGCGCCGACAAGCAACTGGCCGGAGGTGTCCTTCTCCAGCGTGCGCGAGTCGGAAACCGTCAGCACGGCGAGATTCAACGGAACGAATTGATCTTTCGCGCTCATGCGTCAGCGGTGCCCCAGCGGTTGCGCACCGGCTCCGGCGGTGCGATCGGCTTCGGTGCCTGGCCTTGCCGGTAACGATCGTCCATGTCGCGCAGCAGCGCCGCGAAATCGCGCGCATAGACTTCCATGTCGAAGAGGCCGGAGGTTTCGCGTTGCGTTTCCAGCCGCTGGCGGAGCGCCGCCAGAACCGTGCGCTCGTTGCCGAGGCGCGCGGCGGTTTCGATGAACGCGCCATCGTCGCGCGCGATCAGTTCCGGCATGCCGAGGTAATGGTTGAGGCTGCCCGCGACCCGCGAGGCGAAGGTGTCGCCGGGACGCGTCAGCACCGGACAGCCTGCCCAGATCGCGTCGGACGCGGTGGTGTGCGCATTGTAGGGATTGGTGTCGAGGAACATGTCGGCGAGGCGGTAGCGCGCGAGGTGTTGCAAGTGCGGCAGCGATGGCGAAAACACCAGCCGTTGCGGTTCCACGCCTTGGCGGCGCGCCGCATCCCGCAAACGCGCGTCGGCTTCGCGATCGGTGTTCAACAGCCACAG
>JAICIW010000102.1 GCA_025928735.1 Rhodanobacteraceae bacterium
CGTTTCCCATTTCGGGTCGGCCTTTTCGTACTCGGCCAATGTGGTGCGTCGCCAGATGCCGCGCGGATGCACCTTGTCCTGCCAGAAGTTGTAGAGATAGTCGCCCATCCGCCGCACATACGGAATGCGCGCCTCGGAATCGAGTACCTCGAGGATTTCGCTGCGGGTCTTGCCGAACTCCGGCGATTCCATGAAGACCTTTTTCGTGATCGCATTTTGCGCGTGCACCCAGTCCAGGGCGCGCGCGTCGTGGCTGGGTTCGAGCCACAGGTAGGGATCATTGGAGGATGCGGCCGCCGTCGCGCCGCTCGATGTCGCTGGTGGTTGTGCCAGTGCCATGCCTGAAATCGTGATGCCCAAGGCCATAATCGTGCAGAAAGTCTTCATGGTTGCCCTTCCCCGTGGATCCCCGTCGGAGTGTCGCGTGACCCACGTCGGGATGCGTGTGACGAAAGTCATGCGCCAAACAAAAAGCCCCGCGGTGCGGGGCTTTTTGTTCAAGGCTGCAACGTCGATCAATGCACCATCAGCAGCGGGATGATCAGGAGCGCCACGATGTTGATGATCTTGATCAGCGGGTTGACGGCCGGGCCCGCGGTGTCCTTGTACGGGTCGCCCACGGTGTCACCGGTCACCGCGGCTTTGTGGGCTTCGGAACCCTTGCCGCCGAAGTTGCCATCCTCGATGTACTTCTTGGCATTGTCCCAGGCGCCGCCGCCGGCGGTCATCGAGATGGCCACGAACAGGCCGGTGACGATGGTGCCGATCAGGACGCCACCCAGCGCCTTCGGGCCCAGGATCAGGCCGACCAGGATCGGCACGACCACCGGCAGCAAGGACGGGATGATCATTTCCTTGATCGCCGACTTGGTCAGCATGTCCACGGCGCGGTCGTACTTGGGTTTGCCGGTGCCTTCCATGATGCCCTTGATCTCGCGGAATTGGCGGCGGACCTCCTCGACCACGGCGCCCGCGGCGCGGCCGACCGCTTCCATCGCCATCGCCCCGAACAGATAAGGAATCAGGCCGCCGATCAGCAGGCCGATGATCACCATGTGGTCGGACAGGTCGAAGGTGAATGGCTGATAGGTGACGCCGCTCGCTACGGCGATGGCCTTGCCGGCCGCGTCGAGGTTGTGGGTGTAATCGGCAAACAACACCAGCGCCGCCAGAGCTGCGGAGCCGATGGCATAGCCCTTGGTCACCGCCTTGGTGGTGTTGCCGACCGCGTCCAGCGGATCGGTGACGCCGCGCACCTCGTCCGGCAAGTCGGCCATCTCGGCGATACCGCCGGCGTTGTCGGTGATGGGGCCGTACGCGTCCAGCGCCACGATCATGCCGGTCATCGACAGCATCGCGGTGACGGCGATGGCGATGCCGTACAGACCTCCGAAATGGAAAGCGGTCCAGATCGCCGCGCAGATTGCCAGCACCGGCCAGGCCGTCGCTTTCATCGAAACGCCGAGGCCGGCGATGATGTTGGTGCCGTGGCCGGTGGTCGAAGCCTTGGCGATGTGCTGCACCGGCTTGTAACCGGTACCGGTGTAGTACTCGGTGATCCATACGATCAGGCCGGTCAGGATCAGCCCGCTCAGCGAACAGTAGAACAGCGCATTGCCGGAGATCGTCACGCCGTCGTCGCCGGTCAGTCCGGCCGGGAACATTGAGTGGGTGATGAACCAGAACGCGATAGCCGCCAGCACCGCCGAGACGATCACGCCCTTGTACAACGCGCCCATGATCGAGCCGCCCTGCTTCACGCGCACGAAGAAGGTGCCGATGATCGAGGCGATGATCGAAGCTGCGCCGAGGACAAGCGGATACAGCACCGCATCCGGATTGGCGACGAATGCCAGCCCGCCCAGCAGCATGGTGGCGACCACCGTCACCGCGTAGGTCTCGAACAGGTCGGCGGCCATGCCGGCGCAGTCGCCGACATTGTCACCGACGTTGTCGGCGATCACCGCCGGGTTGCGCGGGTCGTCTTCGGGGATGCCGGCCTCGACCTTGCCCACGAGGTCCGCGCCGACGTCCGCGCCCTTGGTAAAGATGCCGCCGCCCAGGCGCGCGAAGATGGAGATCAGCGACGAACCGAAGGCCAGGCCGACCAGCGCATGCAGCGCCGCTTCGCCGGTGTAGCCGAAGTGCGGCAGGATCATGAAATAACCGGTGACGCCCAGCAGCGCCAGGCCCACCACCAGCATGCCGGTGATGGCGCCGCCGCGAAACGCCACGTTCATGGCCGGGCCGATGCCGTGGCGCGCCGCTTCGGCGGTGCGCACATTGGCGCGCACCGAGACATTCATGCCGATGTAGCCGGTGGCGCCGGACAAGATCGCGCCAATGGCGAAACCGATCGCCGTGGCCCAGTTGAGAAAGAAGCCGACCAGCAGGAACAGCACGATGCCGGCGATGGCGATGGTCCCGTACTGGCGGTTCAGATAGGCGCGCGCGCCTTCCTGGATCGCGCCCGCGATTTCGCGCATGCGCTCGTTGCCCGACGGCTGCTTCATGATCCAGCCGGTCGACACGACGCCGTAGAGAATCGCGATGATCGCGCAACCCAGCGCGATCCATAATCCGTACTGTTCCAGCATTGGGACAACCCCTTCAGCGCAAACCCGCAACGGGCATTCCCGCAAGTATAGCGCGGGTCCCGCGGCTGACCAGTGCGCTGGGCCGTTCATCGGGGCGGTCCGAGGGGCCTAAAATGCGGGTTCCAGGCGCATGCCGCGATTCGAAGAGACCAGCAAAAAAATGACTGACCATCGATATGTCGCGCGTCGCGCGGCTTTCCGCAAGCTGCATGAATCCGGTTGCTTCCTGATCCCGAATCCGTGGGACGCGGGTTCCGCGCGCGCGCTGGAGCGGCTGGGTT
This sequence comes from Rhodanobacteraceae bacterium, assembly GCA_025928735.1. GTDB lineage: Bacteria > Pseudomonadota > Gammaproteobacteria > Xanthomonadales > Rhodanobacteraceae > 66-474. The sequence goes on from JAICIW010000102.1 coordinate 2,879, forward strand.
TCAAGGCGCTGGCGACGACCAGCTCGGGTTTCGCGTGGTCACGTGCGCATGCCGACAACACGATGGATGTCGAGGCGGTATTGGCGCATTGTCGCGAAATCGTCGAAGCCACCGGCTTGCCGGTCAACGCCGATTTCGAGGACGGGCATGCGCGCGACATCGACGGTCTGCGGAAGAACGTGCACCGTTGCATCGAGACCGGCGTGGCGGGAGTGTCGATCGAGGATGCCACGGGTGACGCGTCGCAGCCCTTGTACGACTTCGATGAAGCGTTGGCGCGCATGCGTGCGGCACGTGCCGCCATCGATGCCTCGGGCGAGGACGTGATGTTGATCGGCCGCGCCGAATGTTTTCTGACGGGCCACGCCGATCCGTTGAACGAATCGATCAGGCGCCTGCGCGCCTATGTTGAAGCCGGCGCCGATTGCCTGTACGCGCCGGGTGCGGGCAAACCAGAACAGATTCGCGCCATCGTCGACGCGGTCGCGCCGAAACCCGTGAACGTGCTGGTGGGACGTGCAGCGCCATACACCCTGGAAGATCTCGCCCAACTCGGTGTGCGCCGGGTGAGCGTTGGCGGCGCGCTGGCCGGCTCGGCGTGGGGCGGATTCCTGCGTGCCGCGCGCGGTTTGGCGGATGGCCGGTTCGACGGTTTCGCCGACAACGCCAGCCACGGTGAATTGAACGGGTTGTTCGACGAGGCGCCGTAGGCCGGGCTGATCCCGGATTAGTCGGGGATCTGCTCAACACGGCTTGTTCGATATTGTTGGGCTTCGCCGATGAAGCCGGCTCAGCCCAACCTACAGTCCGCGCACGTAGGTTGGGTTGAATCCGCGTTTCGCGGATGAAGCCCAACGTGCTTGTTCGGCATCGTCGGGTTTCGCCGGATGAAGCCCGGCTCCGGTACCAACCTACATCGCGAACACCGATAGCTTTTTCTTGACCGCAGTGTTCTTCAGCGTGACGTATTCAGGCAAACCGTTCCGGTCGTAGGGCGGCGGCGCTTCGCCGCGAATCAGGGGCGACAGGTATTTGCGTGCGGCGGCGGTGATGTGGAAGCCGTCCTTCGAGACGAATGCGCGCGGCAGTTTCTTTTCGCGATTGGCGATCTTGTCGAGCTTTGCGGTTTGGATTTTCCAGCGATACGGTGAATCGGAGGTGCGCGCAATCACCGGCATCACCGCGTTTTCGCCTGCGAGCGCCAGTTCCACCGCCGCCTTGCCCACCGCGAGCGCCTGGTCGAGGTCGGTCTTCGACGCGATGTGGCGTGCCGAGCGTTGCAGGTAATCGGGCATGGCCCAGTGGGTCTTCAGTTTCAACTTGTCGCGCACCATGCCGGCCAGCGCCGGCGCGACCCCACCCAATTGGGTGTGCCCGAACGCATCGGTGCCGGCGTGCGCATCGGCGACGAACTTGCCGTCGGCGTACTTGATGCCTTCGCTGGCCGCGATCACGCAGCAGCCCACGCGATCGACCGTTTCACGCACGCGCGCGCGGAATTTCTCCGGATCGAATTCGAGCTCGGGAAACAGGATGATGTGCGGCGCGTCATCGGAGCCTTCGCCGGCGAGCCCTGCGGAGGCCGCAATCCAACCGGCGTGGCGGCCCATCACCTCCATCACGAACACCTTGGTGGAGGTGTCCATCATCGACATCACGTCCAGCGCGCATTCGCGCAAGGACACCGCGGTGTATTTGGCGACCGAGCCGAAACCGGGACAGCAGTCGGTGACGGCGAGATCGTTGTCGACGGTTTTCGGCACGCCGATGCAGCGGATGTCGTAGCCCATCGTCTTGCCGAGCCTCGACAGCTTCAGCGCGGTATCGGCCGAATCGTTGCCGCCGTTGTAGAGGAACCAGCGGATATCGTGGGCGCGGAACACCTCGATCAGGCGTTCGTATTTTGCGCGATCGTCTTCCAGTGATTTCAGCTTGACCCGGCACGAGCCGAATGCGCCGCCGGGCGTGTGCGCGAGTCCGCGGATCGCGGCCGGCGTTTCTTTGGTGGTGTCGATCAGGTCCTCGCGCAGCGCGCCGAGGATGCCGTTGCGCGCGGCGTAGACCGTGACCTTGTGTTTGCGGCAGGTTTCGATCACCGCCGCGGCCGTTGCATTGATCACGGCCGTGACCCCGCCGGACTGCGCGTACAATAGCTTGCCCGGTGATGCCGGGCCTGTCGTTTTCGGGGTCGCGTGCATGCGGGGTTCCGTTCCTGGCGCGGCGTTGACGGGGTGGTTGCGCAGCCGTTAGCGTAACCCGCCAATCGGCAATTTGTAATGAAGGCGCCGCAACTGCTGCGGGCCGACGAAGGAAAGGCATGCGCATCGTATTGCTCGGCGCGCCCGGATCGGGCAAGGGCACCCAGGCCAAGCGGTTGAAGGTGGAACTCACGCTGGCGCACATCTCCACCGGCGATCTGTTGCGCGCGGCCGTCAAGGCCGGCACCCCGCTGGGCTTGCAGGCGAAAGCCGTGATGGAGGCGGGGCAACTGGTTTCCGACGACATCGTTCTGGGGCTGCTGGAAGAGCGCCTCGCGCAGCCCGACACGCAACCCGGTTTCATTCTGGATGGCTATCCACGCAACATCGCGCAGGCGAACGCGCTGGATGCGTTGCTGACGCGCGTCGGCCAGCCGTTGCATGTGGTGGTGAAGTTGAACGTGCCCGATGCGGATATCGTCAAGCGCTGCGAGATCCGGTTCGAGCAGGAACATCGTGCCGACGACAATCCCGAAACGGTGCGCAAACGTCTTGCCGTGTATGCAGAACAGACCGCGCCGGTGGCCGATTTCTATGCGCGCCGTGGACTGCTGACCGAAATCGACGGCGTCGGCACCATCGAAGCGATCGGCGATCGCGTGCTCGCCGCGTTGCGTGCACGCGCCAGCGCGTGATCTTGCACGAATTCCTCGCCAGTGTGCGCGATATCTGCCTGTTCCGGCGCGGGCCGGAGAACATGCCGTATTCGCCGCGATTGCTGGTCGCGCTGCTGGTGGCTTGCGGCGCGCTGCAGGTGGCGTTCAACCTGCATGATGGCGTCAAACCCGCGCTGATCGCCGGGGCGTTCGTCGGCGGTTTGGCAATGGTCTGGCTGGTGTTCCTGTTGTTGCGTGGCGCCAGCAAGTCGGAACGTTTCGTGCAGACGACCAGCGCCCTGGCGGCGGTGTACCTGTTGTTCGGACTGGCCAAGAACCTGCTGACGCTGCTGCTTCCGGTGAAAGCTTGGCAGCAGCAGATGATGGCCGATCCAACGCATTTGCCGGAGGTGACCGGCCATCAGGCGCCGGTGATGTTCGCGATTGCGGCGCTGGTGATCTGGCAATTCTGCGCGTGGGTCGGCGTGTTGCGCCGGGCGCTGGAAATTCCGGTGGCCGGCGGCGTGCTGGTGTTTCTGCTGCTGGTCTTCGTGAATTTGATCGTCGCGGCGCTGGTCGCCGGCGTGATCGGCGTGTCCTGAGGGATCGCGGAAAGAGATGCGCATCCACATCCTCGGCATTTGCGGCACGTTCATGGGCGGCATCGCGGCCTTGGCGCGCGAACTGGGCATCGAGGTGGAGGGCTCCGACGCCAATGTTTATCCGCCGATGAGTGATCAATTGCGCGGGCTGGGCATCACGCTGCAGGAAGGCTGGTCCGCCGAGCACCTGAAGCCGGCACCGGATTTGGTCGTGGTGGGCAACGCGCTGTCGCGCGGCAATCCTTCGGTCGAGTACATGCTGGACGCCGGCTTGTCGTATATCTCCGGTCCGCAGTGGCTGGGCGAGAACGTGTCGCGCGGCCGCGAAGTGCTGGCCGTGGCGGGTACCCACGGCAAGACCACCACCAGCAGTCTCCTGGCGCATCTGCTCGATGCCGCGGGTTTGGCACCCGGGTTCCTGATCGGCGGCGTGCCGGGAAACTTCGGGGTGTCGGCGAGGCTGGGAGAAAAGTCCCTCTCCCCTCGGGAGAGGGGTTGGGGCGAGGGTTCGGTTCCGAATGAAGGCTCATACAAGTCCGAACCCTCATCCGGCGCTGCGCGCCACCTTCTCCCGGCGGGAGAAGGAAACAATGAGTCGCCTGCGGCGGCCCCATTTGTTCTTGAGGCCGACGAATACGACACGGCGTTCTTCGACAAGCGTTCGAAATTCGTCCACTACCGCCCGCGCGTCGCGATCCTCAACAATCTCGAATACGACCATGCCGACATCTTTCCCGACGTGGCCGCGATCCAGCGCCAGTTCCATCATCTGGTGCGCACGGTGCCTGGCAATGGGCGCCTGGTCGTCAATGCAGAAGACGAACGGCTGAAGGAAGTGCTGGCGATGGGATGCTGGACGCCGGTGGAAACCTTCGGTATCGATGCGGGCGACTGGCGGGCGCGGATGATCGAACCCGACGGTTCCGCGTTCGCGGTGGTCCGCAAGGGGGAAACCCTCGGCGAAGTGCGCTGGAATCTACTCGGCCGCCACAACGTGATGAACGCACTCGCCGCATTGGCCGCGGCGAACGCGGCGGGCGTCGATCCAC
>JAICIW010000187.1 GCA_025928735.1 Rhodanobacteraceae bacterium
CACACCAGTACGACATGACGATCGGTACCTTCAAGGACAACCAGTACCAGGTGGACGGCGCGGTCCTGAGCGCACCGGATCTGGAAGCCCACTTCCGTTATCTCCAGGACCAGAAGCAACTGCCGAAGACCGTGCTGCTGGAAGACACCGACTCGGCCAAGGTCAACAACGCGGCGTTGGAAGAATTCGCGACGCTGCAGTTGAACTTTCACTTCACCGGCTATGTGATGCACAAGGGCAAGCTGACCTTGATGAGCGCGGTGGAAGCGGCCAAGGACAAGGACAAGAAGTAGCGCCAGCGGCGGTCAGGACACCGCGCCGGCCGCAATACGAAGGTCGGTGCGTGTGGTCAGCGCGGTGTACACGATCACCTCCAGCGCGCGCGTCATCTGACCCAACGGCATGCCGGGCTGGCCGTGGGCGGCGGCCTGTTCCGGCAACCATGGCACGTGCACGAACCCCGCGCGGGTGTTGCGGCAGCGGCGCAGCGCGTGCATCAGCGCGTAGAACACCTGGTTGCATACATAAGTGCCGGCCGTCTGCGAAATGTGCGCCGCGAGGCCGGCCTCGTGCAGCGCCAGCAGCGACGCCTTGATCGGCAATGTCGAAAAGAATGCGCTCGTGCCACCGCGCAGCACCGGCAAATCCACCGGTTGCGCGCCCGCGTTGTCCGGGATGCGGGCGTCGATCAGGTTGATCGCGACGCGCTCCAGTGAAATGCCTTCGCGCCCGCCGGCAAGGCCGACGCCGATGGCGACTCTCGGTTCCGCCCTGCGCAGCGCATGCCACAGCGCTGGCGTCGAGGCGTCGAATTCGCACGGCAGTTCGACCGTCACGATGCGATGGTCTTCGACTACGCGGCCATCCAGCGCACGCACCGCCTCCCACGACGGGTTCAATTTTTCGCCAGCGAACGGCGCAAAGCCGGTCAGCAATACGGTGCGTTCGCGCTGGCGGGTGGATCGTTGCAAATGAGGATGGTCAGAAGCGGAAGATCAGGAAATACATCAGCGCCAAGTTTACGACGAGCAGCATCGCGCCGGTTTTCCATTGTGCGCGAATCACGTCATTCTGGTTCGGCAGCTCCAGCAACGCGACCGGCACGATGTTGAAGTTGGCGGCCATCGGCGTGAACAGCGTGCCGCAATAGCCGATGAGCATGCCCAGCGAGCCGAGGATCGCCGGGTTCGCACCATGCAGGTGAATCAGCAGCGGCAGCCCGACGCCTGCGGTCAGCACCGGAAACGCGGCGAACGCGTTGCCCATGATCACGGTGAACAGCACCATGCCGAGGCCGTAGGCGATCACGCACGCCAGCGCGCTGTTGACCGGGATCATCATCCGCACCAGGTCCGACACCGCGGCGCCCACGCCGGTGGCGGCGAATACCCCGCCCAATGCGGCGAGTGTCAGCGGCAGCAGCGCGGCCCAGCCGAGTGTGTCGAGCAGGCGCCGGCCTTCCGCGAGACCGGCGGCGGGTTTCGCGCGCGTCACCCACAGCGCCGCGATCAGCGCGATCACGCAGGCCAGCGCCAATCCCGTCAAGGTCATCCGCACGGGATCGAACACGCGGACACCGCCGATCACGAGGTACCCCCCGAACAACGCGACCACCAGCGTCACCAGCGGAATCAGCACGGCCGGGCCGAACAGCCGATGGCCGAGACGCTTGGCATCGGCTTCGCGCGCGGACACATCACGCTCGACGAGGTGCCCGCGCTGCATCCGCGGCGACAGCACCGCCAGGGCGATCACGCCGACGCCGGCCAGTTGCGCGGGCAGGTGATGGTGCGCCGCGGTGGCATCGAGCACGTACTTGCCGCCGGCCGTCAAGGCGGCCAGCACCAGCCAGAATCCGGCGTGCGACCAGCGCCGCTCGCGCAGGTTGAGCCACGCCGTCCCGGCGAGGAACAGCGCGATCAGCCAGTAGGCTTGTTCGATCTTCAGCACGATCCGGATTTTCCGCCGTCATCGGGCCGCAGCGCCGGCGTCGCCGAGCTCGGTGCATTGCCGGCAATCCGGCGCGCGAACAGCACCGTGCGGATCGCGTGGATCATGAACGCCGCGATTGCGGTCGGCAGTGCCCACAACGCGATCTGAAGCGGTTCCAGTTCGATCCCGTGCTGCGAATAGAAGCCCTGGATCAGCAGCACCGCGCCCAGCGCGATGAACACGTCCTCGCCGAAAAACCGGCCGATATTGTCGGTGGCGGCGCAGAACGCGCGCACGTCATTGCGTTCCTGCGTGTTCAGCGGCGAACCACGCTTTTCTGCCGCACCTTCGGCCATGGGTGCCAGCAACGGGCGCACCGTTTGGGCGTGGCCGGCGACATCGTACAAACCGAGCATGGCCAGTATCTGACGGATCGCGAGATAGACCATCAATAGCCGCGAAAGAGTGAGTCCACGCAACCTGGCGATCCAGTTGGTTACATGCTCACGCAAGCCCGCGCGTTCCAGCACGCCGATCGCGGGCAGCGTCAACACGAACAGCAACAGTGCGCGTTCGGACACGAAGCTGTTGCCGATCAACGCCAGGATTTCGCCGATGGATTTGCCCGCCGCGAGCCCGCTGACGATGCCGGCGACCACCACGACGGGAACCGGATTGAAGCGCAGCGCAAATCCCGCGACCACCACCAGCACGCCGAGCAGCGGCAGCCAATGCAGCAGGGTGGTCATGCCGGCCGCGCCACCGCGGCGATCCGCACGCCGGCGCCTTCGAGCGCACGCCGCAAGTGTTCCGCGAAGGCGGTCGCATTGGCCCGGTCGCCGTGCACGCACAGGGTGTCGGCCTCGATGCGCACCGTTTTGCCATCGACCGTGAAGGCCTCGCCGCGCATGGCGATCGAAACGGCCTGCGCGACCGCTGTGTCGATGTTTTCGATCACCGCGCCCGGTTCCGAGCGCGGCGTCAGCGAACCGTCGGCGCGGTAACGGCGGTCGCAGAAACCTTCGCGCTGGGTCGTCAGCCCTGCATCGCAGCCGGCGCCCACCAGCGCGCTGCCGGCGAGCCCCACCAGGATCAGGAGCGGATCGAAATCGCGCGTCGCCGTCGCAATCGCATCGGCCAGCGCACGATCGCGCGCGGCCATGTTGTACAGCGCGCCATGGGGTTTGACGTGATGCAGTTGCGTGCCAGCGGCTTTGGTCAGCGCGTGCAGCGCGCCCAACTGATACAGCGTTTGGGCATACACCTCGTCGGGCGAAATTTTCATTTCGCGCCGGCCGAAGCCTTGCAGGTCGGGCAGCGATGGATGCGCGCCGATCGCGACACCATGCTGCGCGCACAGCGCGATGGTGGCGCGCATGGTGGTCGGATCGCCCGCATGGAATCCGCAGGCGATGTTCGCCGAGGTGATCCACGGCATCACGCCGGCGTCGTCGCCCATGCGCCAGGCGCCGAAGGATTCACCGAGGTCCGCGTTGAGGTCGATGCAGTTCATGGGCTAACCGGGCGGCGATATTGGCCGTGAGCGCGTCGAGCGCGCGCTCGCGTTCGCGCAGCGCGCCCAGTGCGTCATCGAAGGAGCATGGCGTGAAGCGTAACGGATCGCCGGGCCGCATTTGCGCGAGCCGCGGAATATCCACCGCGGCGATTTGCCCGATGCGCGGATAGCCGCCGCTGACCGGGCACTCGGGTCCGAATGCGATCGGTTCTCCCGAAGGCGGCAGTTGCAGCAAGCCGGGCCCGCAGCCTTCGCTGACCATCTCGATGGGAGACATCCACGCGAGGGCCGGCCCGACCAAACGAACGCCCACGCGGTTGGAGTTCGCATGCATTACAAAGGGCTCTGAAAACAGTGTATTGCGGGATGTTGGTGTCAATCGATCGAGGTGCTTTCCCGGCAGCAGGCGCAGCGGTTGGTTCGTGTCACCCCGGAACCATGGGCGCGGATCGAGCCGCCATTTCGAAATGGGGTCAGGTTCGCTTTCTCCGGCATTTTGCCGAATCCGCCAATCGGTACGGGGAACTGAACCTGACCCCGGTTGAGGCGCAGACCCCATTTGAAGCGCATCGCCGGCGCGCAACGGCCTGCCTCCGTTCGGGCCGAGACCTGCATTGACATCCATGCTGCGGCTGCCGAGTACCGGCGTGGCATCGAAGCCGCCGTGCACCGCGAGGTAGCTGCGGCAGCCGGAACGCATCGCGCCGAGTTCCAGCGTTGCGCCAGCGGGCACGTGTACCGGCGCCCACATCGGTTGTTCGAGGCCGTCGATCCGGAGCGGGAGCGGCGCACCGGCCACTGCAACCCACGCGGCGGCGTTGAGGCGCAGCGTCGGCCCGAGCAGGGTGACTTCCAGCGTGCACGCATCGTGCGGGTTCCCGCACAGCGCATTCGCGATGCACAATACCGGTTCGTCGAACGCGCCCGCGCGACCGACGCCGAGATGGGCGAACCCGAGCCGCCCGATATCCTGCAACGTCGTCAGCAACCCCGGCTTGAGGACTTCGATCGTCAAGCGCGCCGCTCCGCGTGCTGCGCGAATTCGTCCGCGTCGATGGCCCGGAACCGCACGCGGTCGCCGGGTGCGAGCAGGCAGGACGGGTCGCGATCGGGGTCGAACAATGCGAGCGGCGTTCGCCCGATCAGGTTCCAGCCGCCCGGCAGTTCGCGCGGATAGATGCCGGTCTGCGCGCCGCCGATCGCGACCGATCCCGCCGGCACGCGCGTGCGCGGATCGGCGCGCCGCGGCACGTGTAGTGCCGCATCGAGGCCCAGCAGGTAGGGGAAGCCCGGTGCGAAGCCGAGCATCGCGACCGTGTATTCGGCGGCGGTATGACGTGCAATCACTTCCCCGTGTGACAGTCGCGCGTATTCCGCCACGGCTTCGAGATCCTGACCGAACTCGCCGTCGTAGCACACCGGGATTTCGACACGTTGCGCCGCCGGGTTTCCCGGGACCGCTGCCGTCAGCTCGTCACTTCCGCGAAAGCGGCGACACAGTGCCCGCGTGATGGCTTCGGACAACGCCTCGCCACCCCGCACAAATGCATCGAACCGTACCAGCAGCGTCGCATAGGCCGGCGCAATGTCGATGATGCCGGGAAGATTCACCGCGCGAAGCGCGTGTGCTGCCGCATGCACGCGTGCATTGATCGTGGCGTCGATGCCATCGCCAAAGCGCAGCAGCAGGGCATCCTCGGCGAGTGGCTCGATCGCGAAAGCCACGCTCACGGCGCCGAACGCAAACGCGCGATCAGCCCGTCACGCGCCTCTGGCGTGTAGCGTTGCGCCGGCCCGTGTCCCCAGACCGGTCCCGGCCACGCGGCATCGCG
>JAICIW010000031.1 GCA_025928735.1 Rhodanobacteraceae bacterium
ACGGCTTTCACCTGCGGACCTGCGTCGATGGTGAAAAACACGCCCATGCCGTCGGCCTGCAGCGCGCGGACGCAGTGGATGCAATCGAGCGTCGCCCCGTTCCAGTAGATGAGCGCAGGGCGTGTGGCGAGCATCACGGCGTGCATTGCAAGGCAACTCGCTTCGCTGACGTGCGCCAGCGTTTCGAAATCGCGCGTTTGCACGGCGCTGCGCGCCGCGTCCAGATCGCCCGGCACGGTGGCGATCCAGTCGCGGTAATACGGCGACGTCCGTTGCGAGGTTTGCATGCCCGCGCGCGAATCGACCGCCTTCTTTTTGCGGTTCGTGATCGCGACCATGACCTTGAGCGGCCACGCCTTGGCATCCAGCAGCGGTGTCGCGAAAGCGTCCACGCCGTCGTCGCGCGTGCCCGGCGCCATTTCCACGAAACCTCCGAAGACCGAACGCGCGGCCGAACCCGACCCGCGTCGCGCCAGTATCGAAAGCTCGCGTGCGTCGAGGTGCAACCCCAGCGCACGATCCGCCGCGATCGCCAGCGCGGCAAAACCTGATGCCGACGAGGCCAAGCCTGCGCCGGTCGGAAAGTCGTTGCCGGTTTCGACGTGCGCGCAGGTTGTCACGCCTGCACGTGCGCGGAACAGGTCGAGGAAGGCGCCGATCTTGCGGCTTTGCACTTCGTCGTGCTCGCCATTCAACGCGATGTCGTCGGCATTCAGCGTGTCATTGAACCGCACGCGCGTGCGCGTGTGCAGCGCATCCAGCGTGATCGACAGCGAACCCGCGGCCGGCAGGTTCAGCGCGACGTCGCGCTTGCCCCAGTATTTGACCAGCGCGATGTTGGGTTGGGCTTGTGCGGTGGCCTGCATCGGATGCGGTGTCATCACTTTTTGGCAAGGATGAATTTGTCGAGTTCGTAGGGCGGGAGCAGCGCAGCGTATCCCGCCAACCGGGCGGCCCAGGGCGGGTTGTCACCCGCCCTACATGAAGCGAGGGACTGGGCGGCTAGCTGCAGTATCCGTTGTCCCGGAACCATTGTATTGCGTCGGCCAGCGCTTCCCGCGCCGGGCGCGCGCTGTAGCCGAGTTCGGTTTCGGCACGCCGGCTCGAAAAATACATCCGATGCCGGGAAAGCTTGACGCCGTCCACCGTGACATTCGGTGCGGTGCCGGTCACGCGCGCCCATGCCTCGGCCACGTAGGCAACCGGCAATACGACGGCGTGCGGCAACTGCAGCCACGGCCTGCGGCGACCGGTTAGTTCGGCGACCGCGCCGAGGATCGATCGCAAACTCATGTTCTCGCCGCCCAGCACGTAACGGCGTCCGCGCTGGCCGCGTTGGTAGGCGAGCACGTGACCTTCGGCAACGTCGTCGACGTGTACGACGCACAGCCCGGTGTCGACAAACGCCGGCATCCGTCCGCGCGCGGCATCGAGGATCATCCGGCCCGTCGGCGTCGGCTTGCGGTCGCGCGGGCCGATGGGCGCCGCCGGGTTCACGATCACGATGCCGGCGCCGACGCGCGCGCAGCGGCGCACCAGCGCTTCCGACAGGAACTTGGAGCGCTTGTAGGCGCCGATCATGTCGGCGAGATGCACGGGCGTGTCTTCGTCCGAGGGCGTGCCGTCGTGGTGCAGGCCCAGCGTGGCCACACTGGAGGTGTGCACGATGCGACGGACGCCGCATCGTTGCGCCGCCAGCAGGATGTTGTGGGTGCCCCGCACGTTGGCTTCCAGGATCTCGCGCGGATCGCGCGCCCACAGCCGGTAATCGGCGGCGACGTGGAACAGTCCTTCGCAACCTTGCAGCGCGCGTTCCAGCGACACAGGATCCAGCAAGTCGCCGCGCACAGCTTCGACGCCCAGTCCTTCAAGATTTGTCGTATCGCTCGACGGACGCACCAGCGCGCGCACGGAATAGCCGTGCTGCAACAATGCGCGCGCCACGGCCGAGCCCACGAATCCGTTGGCGCCGCTGACCAGGACGCGGCCGCTCATGCAGCGAGCGCTGCCGCGGTCGCAAGTGAACGGCGCGCACGCCGGAAATCGCGCGACAGCGCCCGCGCCGCGCGCCACGTGACGGGGCCGCCGAGCGCGATCGCCGACACCATCCGCAGCGACCAGCCGCGATCGGCGCCTTCGAGCGCGCCGGCCATGGCCGCGGGCAGTTCGCGATCGACCGGATCGCAAATCGCCTTGACCGCCACGAACGGCAGCTTCGCACGCGCCGCGACCGCGGCGATGGGTGCGGCTTCCATGTCGACGGCGAGCGCATGGCTGCGGATCGCCAGCGCCTGCTTGTCGGCCGTGGTTGCGACCGGCTGCGGCGTCGACCACAGGATTCCGCGGCGCACGCGCAGGCTTGCGGACAGCAGTTCGGCGAGCTGTGCGGCGAGGTCGGCGTCCGCGGCAAAGCCCGGATCATCACGCATGTAGCAGATGTGATCGGGAATCAGAACGTCACCTGCAACCAGGTCGGGCGTCAGCGCGCCTGCCACGCCCCAGTTTGCGAGTCGCGCGACATCACAGGCGAGCAGGCGTTCGGCCGCGCGCATCGCGTTGTGCGGGCCCATGCCCGACACCGCCACCCAGCCGTTGCGCCAGCGCGCGCATTCACCGATGCCGATGCCGCGTACACCGATGCTGTGCGCCTCCGCCGGCAGGGCGACGATCAAGCCGACCCCCTCAGGACTGGCGGATGCGGACATTGCGATAGCGCACCAGGGCCCAGTACGGGAAATAGCGGCTGTAGCCGTGGTACTTCAGATAGAACACGCGCGGGAAGCCGGGGGCATTGAAACGCGCGTCGTGCCACTCCCCGCCGGCTTGCGTCTTCAGAAGATATTCGATGCCGCGCGCTACCGCAGGGCTTTCCGCTTCGCCGGCCGACATCAACGCCAGCAACGCCCACGCGGTCTGCGCGGGCCCGCTGCGCGCGCCGCGTCCGCGCAGTTCCGGATCGAGATAACTGTCATTGCCTTCGCCCCAGCCGCCGTCGGCTTGCTGCACCGACTTCAGCCAGCTCACCGCGCGCCGGATCGTCGGCTCGTCCGCGGAAACGCCCGCGGCGCGCAGCGCCACCAATGCCGACCACGTTCCGTAGATGTAATTGGTGCCCCAGCGCCCGAACCACGCGCCTTCCGGCGTCTGTTCGTCCAGCAGGAAACGCGTGACGCGTTCGCGCGCGGCGTGATCGGAGGCCCGATCGAGCAACGACAGCAGCGTCAGCACCCGACCGCTGACATCGCTGGTGGGCGGGTCCAGCAGTGCGCCGTGGTCGGCGAACGGAATCTGGTTCAACCATTGGTGATCGTTGTCGGCGTCGAACGCGGCGAAGCCGCCGTTCTTCGACTGCATCCCGCACAGCCAATCGGTGGCGCGATCGATCGCGTGCGCGAACTTCTCCGGTTCCGGCGACTGGTGCAGTGCGCGCGCCGCGACCGCAGTGTCGTCGAGATCGGGATACGCATCGTTCGTGTACTGGAAGGCCCAGCCGCCGCCCGCGAGCTGCGGACGGTATTCGCGCCAGTCGCCCGGCTCGTCGAGCAGTTGCCGCGACAGCAGCCAATCCAGCGCGCGGTGCTGGGCATCGGGCGGCGCGTCGCGGTCTTCCTGCAACGCGAGACAGGTCAATCCGGTATCCCACACCGGCGACACACACGGCTGGCACCACGCTTCATGATCGTGCACCACCAGCAGGTCGTCGATGGCCTTGCGGGTTTCGCGCCGGGCCGGATGTTCGCCCGGATAGCCCATCAGGGCCAGCGCTTCGTAGGCGTTCACCATCGCCGGGAAAATCGCGCCCAGCCCGCCGTCGCCGTTGCGGCGCTCGAGAATCCAGGCTTCGGCGCGTTTCAGCGCGCGTCGACGCAGGTGCTTCGGAATCAGGCGTTCCAGATGGCGAATGATTTTCTCGCCCGCGAACAGGACGCGATTCAACAGCGAGCGCGAATGGAAGTAATGCTTTTCCTCTTCGGGCGGCGTGACGAACAGCTCGGGGATGCGCACGCCGCGCGGATTGGCCGCGCGCGGCTTCAGGGTGGTCAGTACCGACAACGGCACCATTACCGTGCGCGACCAGTACGACACCTTGCCGAGATGGAACGGGAACCAGCGTGGCAGCAGCACGATTTCCACCGGCAGGAACGGCACGCCGCGCCACGGCAGCTCGCCGAACAGCGCCAGCGCGATGCGCGTAAAGACGTTGCTGCGCGCCGCGCCGCCGTGCGCGAGGATCGCCGCACGTGCCTTCGCCATGTGCGCCGCGTCGGCGTGATCACCGGCCAGCTTCAGCGCGTAATAGCACTTCACGCTGCAGCTCACGTCCAGCGCGCCGCCGGGATAGAGCGGCCAGCCGCCGTCGCGCGATTGGTGGTTGCGCAGGTATTCGGCAAGTCGCGATTCCAGCAGGCGGTCGGATTCGCCGAGGTAATGCAACATGAGAATGTATTCGGCGGGAATCGTGCAGTCGGCTTCGAGTTCGAATTGCCAGCAACCGTCCGCGCGCTGGTGCGAGAGGATGTTCGCGCGCGCGGCCTCGATCGCCGCGGTCAGGCGATCGCGCGCACCAGTGTCGACGCGATTGACCGCGGGGCGATAGTGCGGAATGCCGGAATCGGGCGCCATGGCGTCAGCAGGCCCTCATTTGTAGGTAAAAGCCTGCGCGGGGCCGCATGCATCGCTGCGCGGCCACGCGCTGTGCGGGTCGGGCAGCAATCCGCGCCAGTCGCTTGCCAGCGCCTGCAGTGGCAGGCCGTCCGCCATGCGCGCGAACCAGCGCTGCAGCACGCGGCTGTAGCCCGCGAATAGATGGGTGACGATCACGATCTTCTTGACGACTTGCCGCGACACCTTCACCTGTGCGCCGGCCGTGAAATCCGGCTTGGCCAGGATCGAACCGAGCGTGCGCATCGCGAGTCCCAGTGCGATCAGGCAGAAGCGCCGGATGCCCACCTCTTTTTCGGGTATCAGCAAGGTGTAGTCGAGCGCGTTGCGAAGATGGCTGTGGGCGACGCCGATCAGTTGTGCGTAGGCCTTGCCGAATGCATCCGGCACGGCGTTGCGGCGGATGTCTTCCAGTTCCACGCCGGCGCGGGCAAACAGGTCGTGCGGCAGCCAGCAGGCGCCACGATCGCGATCCTCCCAGAAGTCCTTGAGGATGTTGGTCATCTGCAGACCTTGCCCGAATGACACGTCCAGCGCCGACAGCTCTTCGCGCCGCTCGGCGATGCGCGGCGAGTAATCGCAAAAGAGGTCCGTGAGGGTCTGGCCGACAATGCCGGCGACGTAATAGCAATAGCGATCCATCTCGCGCATGTCGGCGAGGCCGGCCCTGCTGGTGCGGCGCTCGAAGCTCGGCATGCCGGTGCACATCGTGCGAATACAGCGCGCCAGCGAATCGCGCTGCGCCGGATTGAAGCCGTCGGTGACCTGGACGATTTCCGCGGTGTGCGCGACCAGGTCGCGTTCAGCGGCGAGTGTGTTGCCGACGAGCAGCGGCGCCAGGTCGCGCGCGAACGATGCCGGGTCTTCCGTGGCCTCCACCACCCGCGTGAAGCGGTCGTGGAACTGCTGCTTGACGTCGCCAGGCAGCGCGTTCTCGTCTTCGATGGTGTCGGCGATCCGGCACAACAGATACGCATTCGCGATCACCGTGCGCAGGCGCACGTCGAGTTGCGGAATGGTCAGTGCAAAGGTGCGCGATACCTCTGGCAGAATGCGTGCCTGGTAGCCGTGGGCACCGCGCCGCGATCCACTGGCGAAAGCTTGGGCGATCATTCTGCTGGTCTCCTGCGGCACATCGTCAGCCGACTTCGTGATCGTACGCATTGTGCGTGAAGATAAGGTGGAAGTCGCGCGGAAATTGCTTTGACACGCAAGCGCCGCCCTCGCTAGGCTCGCGGCGATTCGCGGCCGCGCCGCCGGACAAGGAGTGGGTCGATGTCGTTTGCCGATCGGGTGCCGGAATATCTCGAACGCGTCGAGCGCGCGCTGGATGCGCGGCTGCCCGCGGCCGGCGCGCGACCCGCGTCCCTGCATGCCGCGATGCGCTACGCGGCACTCGGTGGCGGCAAGCGTATCCGGCCATTGCTGTGCTATGCGAGTGGCGAAGTGCTGGGCGTCGCACCCGAGCGTCTGGACGATGCCGCGTGCGCGGTCGAATGCGTGCACGTGTTCTCGCTGGTGCACGACGACTTGCCCGCAATGGATGACGACGCGCTGCGACGCGGCAAGCCGTCCACGCATGCGGCCTTTGGCGAGGCGACCGCAATCCTGGCCGGCGACGCACTGCACACGCGCGCATTCGAAATCCTTGCTCGCGACGGCACGCGCGAGGTCATCGAACGGCTGGGCATGATCGCGATCCTCGCCAGCGCTGCCGGTTCCGAAGGCATGACCGGCGGGCAGGCGGTGGATCTCGAGTCCGAAGGCATGCAACTCGCCGTCGCGGACCTCGAAGCACTCGATCGCGACAAGACCGGCATGCTGATCCGCGCGGCGGTGCTGATGCCGACTTGCGCGGCCACAGGGTTTGCGAGCGCCTCGCGCGACGCACTCGATCGTTTTGCCGAATGCATGGGACTCGCGTTCCAGATCAAGGACGACGTGCTGGACGTCGAAGGGGAACAGGCCCTCACCGGCAAGACCCACGGTGCCGACGCCGCCCGCGGCAAGGCCACGTATCCGTCGTTGATGGGGATGGATAACGCCAAGCGCCGCGCCGACGCGTTGTACGCGGACGCGCTGGCTGCGCTCGATCGCTTCGGCGGTGCCGCCGAACCGCTGCGCTGGATGGCCCGCTACATTGTCCACAGGGATCGCTGAAGCCTGCCGATTGGCAAGCGCCCGGCACCATCGGGTGAATCCTTCCGGGCTTGCATCGCGCCCCATGAAGCCCGACACTTGCGCTCATCTGGAGACCGGCCTGTAGCCGGTGGGAGCCCCGGGGCACATAGTGATCAGCCACGACGGGTCGCCAGGGAAGCGCGGCTTCATTGCGGAACTCAGCTATCGCCACGTGTGGCGTGCCGCGGCGGTCTACATCGGCGCAGTGTGGGCACTCTCGCAAGGCATCGCACAACTTGCCCCCGTGTTCCGGGCACCGGACTGGATCACCCGCTGGTTCGTGATCGCGTGCGCGATCGGATTTCCCTTCTGGGTGGCCTTTTCCTGGTATTACAAGCTGACGCCGCAAGGCTTCAAGCTCGAAAGCGACGACGCCAGTCACGATCAGGCGTTCCATCGCGCCACCGGGCGCAAGCTGGACGTGTGGATCATCGGCGTCATGGCGGTCGCGATCGTGCTGCTGATCACCAACACGTTCGTGTTGCATCGCGACGTGAACAGCGCGGCCGGGGCGGCGGACGCGAAAGCCATCGCAGCGACACTGGCGAAGGTTCCTTTCCAGTCGGTGGCCGTGCTGCCGCTGACCAACGACAGCGGTGATCCCAAGCAGCAGTATTTTTCCGATGGGCTTTCGGAAGAATTGATTTCCGACCTTACCCAGGTCAACGGGCTGAAGGTGATCGGGAAATATTCCAGCTTCAAGTTTCGCGACAGCGAAGACAGTCTCGCCCAGATCGGTGCCGCGCTCGGGGTCGCCCACCTGATCCAGGGTTCGGTGCGCCAGCAGGCCAACCGGATCCGGGTCACCGTCAACATGATCCGCGCGAAGGACGGAACCAGCGTGTGGTCGCACAGCTATGACGAAAAGCTCAACGACGTCTTCGCGATTCAGTCGAAGATCGGCGAGGCCGTCGCCGACGCGCTCAAGGTCAAGCTGCTCGGCAAACCCATCGTGGCAAGCGACAAGCCGCCCAGCGGCAACGTGGAGGCTTACGAGCTGATGCTGCAGGGGCGGGCCATCTACCGCCGCGGCACCGAATCCAGCATCCGCCAGGGCATTTCGCTGTTTCAGCGCGCCCTCGCGCTCGATCCGGACTATGCCTATGTCTGGGGGCTGATGTCCAATGCATCGGTCAACCTTGGCGTGTTGTTTCTGACTGGGGACGCGCGCCAGCAAGCCTATGCCCAGGCTCGCGCTGCAGCAGACAGGGAGCAAACACTGGCTCCCAATGCGGCATACACCCATACCGATCGCGGTTACCTGCTGGCGGCGGTCGACAACGACCCCATCGGGGCGCTCGCCGAGTACAAGCGGGCCCATGAGCTGGCCCCCAATGACACGACCAGCATGAATTATCTGGCCAGTGGGCTCGAGAACTTGGGGCAACTGCAGGCGGCGGTAGAAATGTACCGCAAGGCCCTTGCCAACGATCCGGCGCGTGTCGACATCTACTTCAATTTGGCAATTGCCCTGCTGGGACAACGCCAGTTGGATGCGGCGGAGGAGGTTGCCAGGAAAGGGCTGGCTTGGCAGCCGAATTATCCGTGGTTGTATGGCATCCTGACCGAGGTCGACGTCCTGCGCGGCGATGTGGACGCGGCACGCAGCAACGCCGCCAAGGAAACCGATCCGGTGATTGGTCCATGGGCACGGGCGCTTGCGGCGCAGATCGGCGCCGACGGCAAACAGGCCGACGCGGCGTTGCGCGATTACATCACCAAGCAGGGCAAGGACCAGCCTTATTTCGTGGCCGACCTGTACGCCGTACGCAAGCGCCCTGATGAAATGTTCGACTGGCTGCAGCGTGCCTGGAGCCAGCGCGATCCGAATTTCTCCGGCCTGCTGCTCACCGATCCCTTCGTGCTGGCCTACCAGCACGATCCACGCTTTGCAGCCTTGTGCAAACAGGCCGGCTTGCCGCTGCCGGATCGCGCAGTGGCTGCTGCCGCGGCTTCCGGCGAACCCTGAGCCATTCGGCGGGAGTACGGCAACTGGCGCGCTCAACTTCCTTGGGCGGTTCACGCACGTTCGACTGTCAAAACTGTTTACACCCGGACTGTCGGGGCGCGCTCGCGATAAAAGCCCCGAAAGACAGTGAGTTGAATGGCACTGCCGCCCCGACGCTCCAATTTTGCGTCGGAGAAACTTACAGGTTCGGCATGTGCGCTCGATTCCGAATGTAATCAAAACAATGAGTTGCTGTGGTGGCACAACCCATGCAGAACCAAAGCCCGCGAACATGAAACTTTGCGGTTCCTCCGCAACCCGCAAATCTAAAGGGGTATTCAGTGATGACACGTTATCTGGTTCTTGCGGCAGCAGCCGTGGTTCTCGCCATGACCGCGCCGGCAGCGTTTGCGACGCGGGTAGTTTTTGATCCGCCTTCGACGTCGAATGACGCCCTGCCGCCGACCACGCCGCCGCAGTGCACTCATGACGACCCCTGCAGCATCGGGCTGCTCAACCATACGTATCAAGTGAACTTCATTCCCTGTGGGGATGTGCAGGGCGTCAACACCGACGGGTTCAGCTATTGCCTGTGGATGAACAACGTCACCATGCATGCCGCTTCCAAATTCACCTTCCAGTTCATCGTGCCCGAAGGGGGCTCCCACAGCGGTGACGGCCTCGAGTGCGGCAGCATTCCCGAGAATTTCGCGACCGATAATTGCCCGCAAGCGTTGCCCGACCCGGGCAGTCTGTTCACGGTTTCGTTTTTCCCCAACCCACCGCTCCCGAACCGGACGGACTTCTACCTCTTCACCGATTTCGTGAATTCGCCGGGAGCCGCCAACGTGACGCTTTCGGTCCCCGAGCCGGGAGAACTGGGCCTGTTCGGCCTCGGGCTGCTGATGCTTGGCGTGGGCTACGGCTGGCAGCGGCGCCGCCAGCAAGCGTAAACAAGCACGAGGCGATGGCGCGCGGCGGGTCCAATGACCTGCTGCGCGCCACGTCGTGCTGCGGCGCGCTTCGCGATCAGTCTATTTTTCCGTCGCGCCGCGCTCGATCTTGTCGACGAGGTTGCTGAGGATACGCAGGTCTTCGGCGTCCAACGAGTTGCCGCGCATGCCGCGGAAATGGTCGTGGAAGGCGCGTACTGAGGCTTGCGGATCATCCAGCGAATAGCCGATTGCGGTCAGCGCCATCCACGGATCGAAACCGGGAGGTGGGTCGGGCAGGGTGGCGATCGGGTCGGGCCACAAGCCGAAACCGTCGGCCGCCAATGTCGCCCATGGAAACAGCGGACCGGGATCGTCCTTGCGCGATGGCGCCATGTCCTCGTGGCCGATGATCTGCGCGCGCGGAATATGCCAACGCCTGGTGAGGTCGGTCAGCAGATCGATCAGGCTGGCGATCTGCGCGGGCGGAAACGGTACATGGCCATTGTTGTCGATCTCGATCCCGATGGAGGCCGAATTGACGTCCGTGATCGTGCCCCAGCGGCCCGGGCCCGCGTGCCACGCGCGCAGGGTGTCGCTGACCAGTTGGTAGATGTGGCCGTCGCGGCCGATCAGGTAATGCGCGCTGACCGGACCGTCGGGGTTGCGAGTGCGCAGGGTATCCAGGGCCTGCTGCACCGAACCCTGATTGGTGAAGTGCAGAACGATCAACTGCGGCTTGCGGATGTCATGGTTCTTCGACGGCATCCAGGTCGCCATCGGGTTGCGTGGCGGCAGCGGCGCGCAGGCCGCCATGATGGTCAACGCGACCAACGCGGCCACCAGACATGCCATGCGCGAAACAGGGGCTGAATCGCAGCGCGCGAGGTTCACTCCGTCAACGCCCCGGCATCGCGCAAACGCTGGCGCAGTCGATCGAGCTTGTCGCCGTACAGCGCGCTGCGCGCGGTGTCGCGCCGGATAGGTTGCCGCACCTGCGCGGCACTGGGCAGGCTTTGCACCGTGCGCGCGGTCTTGTGAAAATCGAGGCAGGCGGGATCGAAGGGCAGGCCACAGAAATCCAGCAAGCGACGGACTTCGGCATCGGGATCGGCGACCAGCGATTCGTATTGAAGGTCCATCACGCGATCCGGATATTTCTGCAGCCAGAATCGCGTGAGGCGCAGGAAGTCGATGCAGTAATCGGCCAGTTCATCCATGCTGCAGGCAAAGCCGCTGTTCTCGCTGAAACACTGCCGGAAGCAGCCGAGGCAGGTTTCGACCGGATCGCGCCGGACGATCACGATTCGCGCTGCCGGCATCATCGCAAGTGCTGCGCCGACGAGGTACCACGTCACCAGGCTTTTGTCGGTGAAGCGCGGCTTGCGTTCGCGCCAGCGTGTAGTGCGCGCGAGGTAGTCGCGGCCCATGCGCTGCCAATCCTCGGCGCCGGCGCCCGGCACCCATAGCGGGAACGCGGAATGGCGAGACGCGGTTTCCGCGTCGATCACCTGCGTCATGTCCTTGATCTCGTTCGCGCCCTCGACCTCCGGGTGCGAAGCGAGGATCTGCTCGACGAGTGTGGAGCCGGAACGCGGGATGCTGACGATCAGGATGGCTTCGCAGCCGAGCTGCGGGTCGAGCGGCGCGGGCAGGTTTTTGGAGAACGCATCCTGGATTGCGGCTACGCGGCGGCGTTCGCCCGCGGCGTCCCACTTCACGCGCTGGCGGCGCGATGCATTGCCATGTTCGAACACTTCGAACGCCTGCGCGTATTTGTTCTGGTTTTCCAGAGCCTTCGCGTAACTGAAAGCCAGCAACTCGTATTCGCGGCCGGCGAGGCCCGGTCGCGCCAAGGCATGCTGCATGCGTGCCGCATCGGCAGCATCGAAACGCACCGTGTTGAGATTCGACAGTCCGAACCAGCCTTCGGCATTGCCCGGATCGCGGCGCACCACTTCGCGGTAGCCCTTCACCGCCGCATCGATATGGCCGAGGCTGGCCTGGACGCGCGCCAGCGACAATCGTGCCGAAACGTGCGCGGGATCGAGTTCGATCGCGCGCCGCAAGGCCGCGACCGAGTCCTGCGAGTGTGCGTGCCGACCGAGCGCTTCGCCGAGATTGAACCAAGCCAGTGCGGAATTCGGTGCCAGCGTGCAGGCTTGCCGCAAGTGCGTGAGCGCCTGCTCGGGCTCAGCGAGCTCGAACAGGGCAATCCCGAG